>DBFJSK010000137.1:0-8239 GCA_048403675.1 Tannerellaceae bacterium
CGGTATGGCGTCTTCTGCATAAGTTACCGATTCACTAACCCGAAAGAATAAATAAAAAGGTATTGCTACGTTTGGAGATAAGCGGGAAAATACCGAATTCACTTGAAAATGAGCGTGTACAATCTGAACAAAGACGGTACGCGCTCTTTTTTTATTCCTTTAGAATCCATTTTTTAAACACCGGCGTCTTTGTCTTACTGATGATGATGCGTTCGGGTACCGGCACGATCAGATTGACCGACAGCCGGTTGCCGAACCACAAATCGATGTCTTTGATTGCCAGGCGCGATATAATAAACTGTCGGTTAGCCCGGAAAAATAAACCTTCGTCAAGTTGTTCGCCAAGGGTATCCAGTGTACGGTCTACAGGATGTTGCCGTCCGTCGGCCGTATAAGCTGTTACCTTCTCGTTGGCGGTATAAAAATACAAAATCTCTTCCACCGGCAGCGGGTAAAACTTATCGGCCAGCATAATCAGTAAGCTTTTTACCGTATGCCGCGTCTGGATCGTCTGGTTGGTATGCCGGATATGCGCCAGCCTCTCTTCCGGATCGAACAGTCGGAGTTTATTCAACGCTCTTTCCAGCAGGGCCGGTGTAATCGGTTTGAGCAAATAATCGATGCTGCTTACCTGGAAGGCCTGGAGTGCGTATTCGTCGTATGCCGTGGTGAAAATCACCGGCGCTTCAATATCGACCTGTTCGAAAATCCGGAAAGCCGAACCGTCGGCCAGGTGGATGTCCATAAAAATAAGATCTGGCATCGGCAGCCGCCGAAACCAATCGATGCTCTCTTCCACGCTTTCCAATTCCGCCGTTACTTCCACGGGTACGACCTTGTTTTGCGCCAAGATTGCTTTTAAGCTGTTTACGGCGGCCGTTTCGTCTTCTATAATCACGGCATTCATGGCTGGGCAGGGGTATTAAGCAGGGGCAGGGATACTTTGAAATATCCTTTCCGGTTCTCGATCCGGAGATCTTTACCGGTCAGCATCCGGTAGCGTCCCCATAAGTTTTTCAAACCGATGCCGCTGCTGTGGTCTTCTTCTATCTTCGGATGCGTTTGATTCGAAACTACCAGAAATTGGTCGGCCGTAGTATAAATATCGATTTGTAGCGGGTGTTGCTTGCTGATGACATTGTGTTTTACGGCGTTTTCCACCAGCGGCAGGATACTGAGGATGGGCAGGTACCACAGCAGATAAGGAGGATCGGCCTGGATCGAAAAAAACAGCTTGCCTTCGTACCTGACGCTTAGCAGGTAGGTATAAGCTTTTACAAATTGTAGTTCTTCCGCCAGGGTGACCGATGCTTTTTGGTTGCTTTGTAAAATATAGCGGAATACGTTCGACAGTTCGTCCAGGTAAGTCAATGTCCGTTCTTGCTCTCCGCTGCGTATCAGGGCATTCAACCCGTTTAGCGAATTGAAGAAAAAATGGGGGTTAATCTGGCCCATCAATGCATTGTATGAAGTACGCAGTTTTTCGGTTTTCAATTGTTCGTATTCCAGTTGAATTTGCTGTCGGCTGCTGAGCATCCGCAGCAGGGAAACACTAAGCATCATGGTAAGCAGGACGAATAGATGCTCTGTCACCAATGGGCGGGGGAAGGGAAAAGCCGGTTCGATTTCCATTTTGACGGGAAAGTCCGGGCCGGTGGGGGAGCCTATGAACGGGGGGGCTGAAGGAGCGGTCATCCGTTTTTGTGTGATGAGTACAGCTTGTGTATGGGGGTCGTCCTCCAAGGGGGGAGCTAGTTCGAGCAGATCGGACAGGATCAAATTGTGGGCTTCCGGATAAAGCCGGAACATGCCGTAAGCGGTCGCTGCGCTGAGGGCGCCGATAAGCCATACAATCCGGTATTCTTTGGGGCGTACCCATTTTTCTCCCAACCGGTATCCTTCCCAGTTGATAAGGAACAGTAAAAAGGCGAGCAGAAAAAACCATACCAGTGAGAAATACAAAAAAGCATGCCCGGCGGAGATGTCCTTCCACAGAGGGGGGGAAGCTGCAACGGCATTTTCATAACTGCGCATCAACAGCGAAAAGTTCACAAAAAGGCTGAGAAGTATTGCGACGGTGAATCCGATCAACAATTCGTTTTTTTTCGAAGGCTGCATAGGGGAAAAACTCTTTGATGCTGACAAATATAAAGAATACTTCCCGGGATAAATGAGAACAATCGATGAAACGACCGAATTTACCGGTGAAACGCCTTCCCGGCTGGACGGGAGCGGTCTTACCAAAGGGGGATGGCCCTTTGCATCCGCTTTGCGTTATTTTCGGCGGCCTTTTACATCGGCAGAGCTTTATTTCCGGCCTGCCTTCGTATGCGTTGTGTCTTATTTCCGGCTCTCGGCTGCCGGAAAGCCACTTTGTTGCAAGGCCGTAAAGGTTTTCTTTCCTTTCAGATAAAACAGGAAAAGAAGGCTGCCGTCGAGCAACTCCGGGATGGCGTGAAGGGTGGTCTTTTCCAAATTCTCCCGCCGTTTAGGTGCGTACACCGTTTGCAGAGCGAAGAATTCTTTACGTGCCTTATACACCGCTTTGGCATTGGCCGGATGCCCGGAAAGCAGAAATTTGGTGGCGGCCAGGTAGTCCAGCCAGAAACGAACGCGCATTACTTTTTTCAATGCCTCGTCTGGCAGGTTTTTATACAGCATCAGCAGGTTATTGCGGAAATTGAGAAAGGTTTTCCGGGGGCTTTCCGTGCTTAGCGTGGCGCCTCCCACGTGGAAAACGACCGAACTTGGCGTGCAAACCAATCGATACCCCCGCGCCCGAAGCCGCCAGCAAAGGTCGATTTCTTCCTGGTGGGCGAAAAATCCGGCGTCGAGGCCACCCAAAGCTTTGTATAATTCCGTACGAATAAACAAACATGCGCCCGTAGCCCAAAGCAAGTCGGCCGGACTGTCGTATTGGCCCCGGTCGGTTTCTACTACGTGCAGGATGCGTCCCCGGCAGAACGGATACCCGTAGCGATCCATATAGCCCCCGGCCGCCCCGGCATATTCGAAACACTGCCGCGCTCGTTCGGCCCGGATTTTCGGCTGGACGGCGGCGATGGCCCGGTCGCTTTCCAAAGCGGCGAGGGGGGCGTCGAGCCAACCGGGCGTTACTTCTACGTCGCTATTGAGCAAAACGGTATATTCGGCGTCTATCTTTTGCAGCGCCTGGTTGTATCCTTCGGCGAATCCGTAATTGCGTTCCAATTCGATCTGCTTCACCGTGGGGAACTTTTCGCGTAGCATGGCCAGCGAATCGTCGGTCGATCCGTTGTCGGCTACAACGACCGACGCGATTTCCGCCGGGCTGTTGGCCACGACCGACGGCAGGAATTTTTCCATCAATGCCCGGCCGTTCCAGTTCAGGATCACTATGGCTAGTTTACTCATTTGGTTTCTCTTTTATGTTTCCAGCGTTTATGGGTCCACAGCCAATGGGCCGGCTGGCGCAGAATCATTCGTTCCGTCAGCCGGGCGTATTGCTGGGTAATCCAAAATTCGGGCGTCTCTTTCGCATGCTCGGTCAGGAGTTCCATCGTGAGGGTATAATAACCGCGGCGTACCGGCTTCACATCCAGGAAGACAACCGGCAAATCCAGCTTGCGGGCCATGCGTTCGGGGCCGGTCAGGAAAGGAGTATCCTGGTGGAGAAAATCTGTCCAGAAGTGCAGGTTTGCCCGGCTGGGCGTCTGGTCGGCGATAAAAATAACCACCGAACGCGTTTTATCTTGTTTGAGCCGGATTACGTCGCGTACGGTATCGTTCTTTTTAATCAGATACGAACCGAAACGGGTACGCAGTTCTTTGAACAACCGGTCGAAAGCGGCGTTATTCAGCGGACGGTAAATTTGGTAAATCCGCGAATCGGCAAAGAAGGTGGTCGAGCCCGAGTACCATTCCCAATTACCGAAATGTCCCATCAGCAATAGAATGCAGGTATGTCCTTTGTCCATCAGCTTATCGATGATCTCCGGGTTTTCGATTACGGCCCGGCGTTTCACCTCTTCCAAAGAAATATGGGCCAGTTTCAGGGTTTCCACCACATAATCGGCGAAATGCCGGTAGAAACCTTTTTCCAATTCGCGTAGTTCTTTTTCCGTTTTTTCCGGAAACGAAGCGCTGAGGTTCCGTCGCACGACTTTCAACCGGTAACGGGCTATCCGGTAAATGACGAGGTAGAAAATATCCGATAGTATATACAACGCGCGCATCGGCAGGATGGCGTGGAGTTTGGCCCAACCGTAGAGTAAGGCATATTGTATTTTAGTTCCCATTTTCCGTAAGTAATAAAGCCGTTTTGTCTTCATTCCAACCTCCCAGACGTACGTGCCGGGTGGTGTTTGCCAGTGAAGCGTCGTACGGCACTTCCACTTTGATGTAGTTCTCTGTGAAGCCGTGCATCTTCCCTTCTTTGCGGGCATGCTCGAATAACACTTCCGCTTCCCGGCCGCTGTGGGCTTCGTAAAAAGCGTGTAGTTTGCGATCGGAAATATCCAATAGCTGCTGGCTGCGGGCGTGTTTGGTCTTGGGGTCGACTACGTAATCGATTTTGAGAGCGCCTGTTCCCGGACGTTCCGAATAGCTGAATACATGCAGTTGGCTGATGTCCAGACTTTCGATAAAGGTGCGGGCTGCTTCGAAATAGGCGTCGGTTTCCCCTCGCGTACCTACAATCACGTCCACGCCGATAAAAGCATGCGGCATGACGGCTTTGATCTTTTCGATTTTATGCCGGAATAGCGTCGTGTCGTAGCGCCGGCGCATCAGTTGCAGCACTTCGTCGCAGCCGCTTTGCAACGGGATATGGAAGTGCGGAGCGAAACGCCGGCTGGCTGCCACGAAGTCAATCGCCTCGTCGGTAATCAGGTTGGGCTCGATCGATGAAATGCGGTAGCGGACGATGCCTTCCACTTCATCGAGGGCGCGCAGCAGGTCGATAAACGATTCGCCGGTGCTTTTCCCGAAATCCCCGATATTGACGCCGGTCAGCACGATTTCTTTTCCGCCCTGGCGCGCTACGTCGGCGGCTTGCGCCCTCAGGCTGGCTATCGTGCCGTTGCGGCTTCTGCCGCGGGCGAACGGGATGGTGCAATAGGAGCAGAAATAGTCGCATCCATCCTGTACCTTCAGGAAATGCCGCGTCCGGTCGTCGGTCGAGCAGGAGGGAGAGAAGGTGCGTATATCTTTGGTGGCCGAAGCTACGATGGCTCCGTCGGCTGTTTTTTTATCGAGGTTTTCCAGGTAATGCAACAAATCCAGTTTCTGTTCGGCTCCCAATACCAAATCTACCCCTTCGATATGCGCCACTTCTTCCGGCTTCAATTGGGCGTAACAACCGGTCACCACCATAAAAGCGCCGGGGTGTTGTTTGCCGATTCGGCGGATGGCTTGCCGGCATTTTTTATCGGCCAGTTCGGTGACGGAGCAGGTGTTTATCACGCAAATATCTGCTTTTTCGCCCGGCCGCACTTTCCGGATGCCTTGTTCGGCCAGCAGTTTTCCGATGGTCGATGTTTCGGCAAAGTTGAGTTTGCAGCCTAGGGTGTAATAGGCCGCCCGTTTATTTTCGAAAATAGTGTTATCTATCATTTACTAGGAATTAGCGCACAAACTTAGATAAAAATTTTCATATGGCGTGGGAAGAGGACTGTCCGGGAAGGGATAAATCACTTTTTTTAGTTGTTTATCTGCATGATTGTCTTTACTTTTGTCGCTAAATTCACAAATTTCTGCCATGATCGAAGAGAATTTCATTAAAATCTACGAGAAGAGTTTCCAGGAGAACTGGTCTTTGCCGGCCCTGACGGATTACGGGAAAGGCACGACGTATACCTTCGGGGATGTTGCGCGCGAGATTGCCCGCATTCACATCCTGCTGGAAGAATGCCAGATCCGGCGGGGCGATAAAATTGCGCTGATCGGTAAGGATTCTGCCCGGTGGTGTATTGTATACATGGCCGCAGTGACCTATGGTGCGATTATCGTACCGATCTTGCAGGATTTCAATCCGAACGATGTGCATCACATCATCAACCATTCCGAATCGGTGTTCTTGTTCGTAAGCGACCGTATCTGGGATTCGTTGGAAGAAGATAAAATCGAAGAGGTGCGTGGCGTCTTCTCGCTCTCTGATTTCCGCTGTCTGCATCAGCGCGACGGCGAAAGCATCCAGAAATTGCTCAAAGGCATGGATGAAAAAATGGCGGCGAAGTATCCCGACGGTTTCAGTGCGGAAGATATTCGCTACGCCGATCTCGACAACGACAAAGTGGTGCTGCTCAACTATACCTCCGGTACGACCGGCTTTAGCAAAGGGGTGATGCTGACCGGCAATAACCTGGCCGGCAACGTGACGTATGCCAAAACCCTCGACCTGCTTTTCCGCGGCGACCGCGAGCTTTGTTTCCTTCCGCTGGCGCACGCCTATAGTTGCGCTTTCAATTTCCTGGTTCCGATGGCTGTCGGAGCGCATGTGTATCTGCTGGGGAAAGTGCCTTCTCCTAAAATTTTGCTGAAAGCTTTCGAAGAGGTCAAGCCCAACCTGATTCTGACTGTTCCGTTGATTTTGGAGAAGATCTACAAGAAAATGATCGTGCCCCAATTGAGCAAACGCACGTTGAAACTAGCGTTGAATATTCCGCTGCTCGATTCGCGCATTTACGCCCAGATCCGCAAACATTTGGTCGATGCGATGGGGGGCCGTTTCCGGGAAGTGATCGTGGGCGGCGCGGCGATGAATCAGGAGGTGACGGATTTTCTCTATAAAATCAAATTTCCCTTTACCATAGGGTATGGCATGACGGAATGCGGCCCGCTGATTAGTTACGACCACAACGACGAATTCGTGCCCGGTTCCTGCGGCCAGGTATTGAAAGGAATTATGAAGGTGCGCATCGATTCCGACGATCCTTACCATAAGGTGGGCGAAATCCAGGTGTCCGGCGAGAATGTGATGAAGGGCTATTATAAAAATGAAGAGGCTACCCGGAATGTGTTTACCGACGACGGTTGGCTGAAAACAGGCGACCTGGGTACAATCGATGCCGATAACCGCATTTTTATCCGTGGTCGCAGCAAAACGATGATCCTGGGCGCGAGCGGGCAGAACATTTATCCGGAGGAGATCGAATCGAAACTCAATAACCAGCCTTTTGTCATGGAAAGCCTGGTGGTGGAGAAGAACGGCAAATTAGTCGGTTTGGTGTATCCGGATTACGATACGGTGGACAGTACGGGCATTTCCCATACCGATCTGCCGGTCATTATGGAGCAGAACCGTACGGAGTTGAATAAATTACTGGCCCCTTATGAGGCGGTATCCGAAATACAGCTTTATCCCACAGAATTTGAAAAGACGCCGAAGAAGAGTATCAAACGCTACCTTTACAGTAATTATTAATATAGGGCGCCCGTTTGCGCCGGTTTCCGGCGGACTGCCTAAGAAATTGCCGGGAGCCGACTCCCTTTCTCTTTAGGAAAAGGCGTCCGAGCAGTCGGAATCGGAAGGTGCATTCCAAAGGTATACACCCTACCTTTGGAATGCATTTTTTGTAAAGCCCGGCCGCGCGATCGGAAAAAATAGGGGAGAAACCTTTCGATTTTATTTCAATTACGTCTATTTCTGCCTCTTTATTTTATCTTTGCATCGATGGAAACTACAATTCATAGAGAAAAAGAGAAAGCAGAGGTGCTTGCACTCAAAGAAAAAGGGGATGCTTCTTCTTTTAACTATTTGTATGCGCAGTGGAGCGGCAAACTTTATCATTTCGTATTACGGATTTCCCACGGCGATAATTATTTGGCGGAGGAGATGGTGCAATCGGTGTTTATCAAGGTCTGGGAAAAACGTAGCGAACTCGATGCCGAAAAATCGTTTGGTGCCTGGTTGTATACGATCGCTAAAAATCAATTGTTGAATATCTATCAGCGCCGGATGTCGGAATTTCTTTACCGGAATGAAAGGGAGCGTACCTCCGGTGTGGATAATGTGACGGAAAAAGAGGTGGAATATCATTTTCTTGATGAATATATTCATTCGTTGGTGGAACAATTGCCGGCTGCTCGTCGGGAAATATTTCTATTGAGCCGTTTTCAGTTTCTCTCGAATAAAGAAATCGCCGAAAAACTACATCTCTCGGAAAATACGGTAGAATCCCAACTAACCAAAGCTACTTCTTTTATCCGCAGCAAGGTAAAGCAACATTATCAATTGTCTGTTTCGTTGCTTGCCATGTTA
>DBFJSK010000138.1:0-5052 GCA_048403675.1 Tannerellaceae bacterium
GGGAAGCTTTCGAATTTGTCGATCGCAATCACGCAAATCTGTCGCGGCTGGCGCCCAATATCGGAGGGTTTAATATGATATTCGAACAGTTTCTTTTCCATTGCCTGGCTAAACAGAGGAATCTGAAAGTCAATCTATTATTCGATTCGGTACGAAATCTGGAGGGCATGGCGCTTTTTTACAAAATTCCGAATCAAATGAGTTATGCCCATGCCCTGGGTACGTACAAGAAACTTTATCATATCGGAGCGGATATAAGCCGTTTGCTACTCACTGAATTTCCTGAATATTATTATCGCATTATCGACCTGACCAGAAAAAATATCATATAAGATGGGAACAACCGATTCAACTCTCCAACGCACAGCCCTACGCTATTCGCTGGCGTCGAGCATTCAAAGCGTACTTTCCGCCCCTTCCGATACGGCCGAAGCCGATCGTTTGATGGAAAAAATTCGCAGGCTGTCGTATCGTAATCCTACGCTGTATGAAGGCGATAGCGGTTGCATGCTGGCACTGCTTCAAGCCTACGAGAAAACCGGGAGGGCCGAGTATTTGGCGTGTAGCCGGCATTTGTCGGACACTTTATACCTTAGCTACCGGCATGTCAGTTTGGGATATGGCTTGGCCGGTACCTTGCTGGCCTACCTGTACGATTACTTTCTGACGAAGGATCAGGAAGTGCTTGCCCAAGCGCGTGTTTTGATTGAAAAATTAGTTTTACAGATCCGGATTCATCCGCAAAGAAATTATCTTCCCGTCGGCATTTCCGAAGGGACGACAGGTATCTGGCTGGTGTTGGCGGCAGCTCGCGCTTTAGTGAGCGAACCGGCTCCCATCGATGGGTTGATCGAGCGATTGCTAGAATATGAAGACGATTACCTGGAAAGAAATCGCAACGAATTGGAGGTGACTTCCCCTGAAACACTCGCCGAAATCGAAAGTCTTCGCGCTTGGGTAGGGACGCAACCCTTCGGCCGTCGTTCGCCGGCTTTTGCTAAACTCCGTCTTTTGCAGGAAGCGCCACAGCCGGCCGGCCGGATTTTCGCTAGCTCGGATTTGCCGGACGCGGTACGCAGGAGTCTTTTCAACACGCTGGGTAAAATAGCGACTTTGCCAGCTACCCTTTCCCTTCCGATCGAGTCCTTGGTTTATCAGCAAGTGTATGCTTATTTTCCGCGTGTGCTGGATAAAACGCCTCATCCTTTCGATTTTACGGAAGTGTGGGATACGGATGTAATCCATACGTGCCTGAAATTCAAGCAAAAGGTGGCTGAAGATCCGGCCCGTTTCTCGATCGATCCGAATTTATTTCAATTGGAAAGTTTCAAATTCGATGTTGAATTCGACATACGGAAACTGTCAAAAGCGGACTACTGGGAAGCCGAGAAAAAAGAGAACGAAGCCATCTTTAAAGCCACGATGCTGGAAGATAGCGAGTTTGAGAACGTTCCCTTGGTGCTGGCCGATCATGTATTTATGATTACGCTCTCCGATTACGTAACCAAAGCGCCCGAAATAGAGATACATCCTTCCCAAAGTTATCTGGTAGTATTCAAGCCGACTTTGCTGGCCGATTATGATTACACGATTGTGGAAGATTGCATGCAGGGGCTAGGAGGACTTATCCGAAGCATTGCCCACTATGGAAAACCGATCACGCCGGCCGCTTTGGCCCGGCTAGTGGTAAAGAACGTGCCCGATCCGGAAGATACGTATCATCGAATCATACAAAGTTTGAGGAAGTTCACGTTTCGCCGTTTCCTCAAACCGGCGAACTTATAATGCGGTTGTCGAAAAGCTAAAATAGAGTAGACGTTACTTTTAATTTTTTACACGTATGGAATCACAGAGAAATGACCTGCATCAGGATGCAGAAGAATTGTTGGCCATGGAAGCTCGCGAGCTGTTGGACGAAGAATTGAACTCGGTGAACGGCGGTTGCTTCTGCCACAACACATCTAGTTGCATGTCTTTTACGTAGTCTGAACGGAAGGGAGGGCTTGTTCCTCCCTTCTTTTCCATGCTTTGTGTCTGAACTATTAATTCAATTATACACCATGAAAGTTGCCATAAATCCAGAATATGTTCTGAAAAAAGATGTAGGGCGTGCCCTGTTGCTGACCAAAGAACCGCTCCGCACGAAGGGCATGAATGTGGAAACGGTGATTCATCCCATCCATGCCATGATTCTTTCCTTTTTCAACGGAATCGAGCTGACCGAAGGGATTGAAAAGGCCGCCGCTTATTTGCATATGCCTTATGAAAAAGTAGAAAACTTTGTGATGAAGGTTTTCGAAAATCCGAAAAGCATCCGGATCAACCTGACCGACCAGGCCGGGGTTTTCTTCCCTCCCCACACCTTAGTCCGGGTAACCGATTATCCCTCCTACAAAGCCGACGATTTTCGGTACGAGAAGCTCAATATCCGGCTCGACCGGCATCAAACGCCCTCTAGGTTGACCTTTATGGCCACTACGCAGTGCGCCACCGATTGCATCTACTGTTATGCCAACCGGGAAGCACCGGCGGAAACAATTTCGGTAGATCGAATGCGCGAGGTTATCCGGGAAGCCAAACAATTGGGTGTATTCTCGTTTGAAGTGATCGGGGGCGAATTTTTCCTTTATCCGCATTGGAAAGAGCTGTTGGAGGAACTGCATGCCAACGGGTATGATCCGTATATTTCCACCAAAGTACCTATTTCCGAAAATATTGTGGAAAGTTTAAAAAATCTCGGCGTACACGATTTGCAAATATCGCTCGATACCTTGCTTGAAAAGCACATCGGAACGATTTTAAATGTACATTACGATTATTGCCAAAAAATAAAAGAGACTTTCCGCTGGCTTGCCAAACATAATATAGAGGTGCGCATCCATACCATTCTGACTAATCTGAACGATTCGCTGGAGGATATGCAATCTATTTATGAATTTATTAAAGACATGCCGAATATTTCGGTATGGAAAATCGATGTGGCCGCTTCTACACTTTATAAAGCGAAAGATCGTTTTCCGAATATCAAAATCGGGCAGGAAAAATTAGACGTGCTTATCGCCTATTTCGACGATTTGAAAACCAAACGTACGAACTTTAAAATTGTAAGCGGAAATTTAAGCGGTAAAAAACACCGCAATCCGGATGAGTTGACTGAAGAGGAAAAGAACAAGTTCTATACGCCTTTCAAAAACATTTTCTGCGCCGCGAATTATTCCAGTTTATTTATTTTACCCGACGGAAAGGTCACTATTTGCGAAGAATTATATTGGAAAGAACGTTTTATTATCGGAGATTTAAAAAAACAAACGATCGAAGAGATTTGGAATTCAAAAAAAGCAGTAGATTTGTATTACATAAGTAAAACGTGTATAAGGGAACAAAGCCCTTGTAAAAGTTGTGATTTATTTGAAAAATGCCGGTATGAATACGGCGGGGTATGTTGGAAAGAAATAATCAAAGCCTATGGAGACGAAAATTGGGACTATCCCGATCCGAACTGTCCAAAAGCCATTAAAGTAACCAAAAACATCTATGTTTAAAAGAAGATTTCCATGTTATTACCAACGAGATACTTTAGACTGCGGTGCAACCTGCCTGCAGTCTATAGCCTCTTTCTACGGAAATTTTTTTAAGCTGGAAAATATCCGCAACCACGCTTTCCTGACCAACAACGGCGCTTCGATGCGGGGCGTCAAAGCGGCCGCCGAATACTACGGTTTTCAGACGTCGGCCTTTCAGCTTACGCTGGATGCGCTGCTGTATAAATTCAACGGTCCGTGTATTTTGTATTGGAACCAATGCCATTATGTGGTACTTTATAAAATAAAGAAAAAGAACAACCGCGCAGACAAATTTTATATTGCCGATCCCGGTTGCGGAAGAATGGTTCTCAGCCGCGACGTGTTCGAACAAGCCTGGCTGCGCGCCAAAAGAGAGCAAGATAATAAATCGGAAGGCATCGCTCTCTTTCTCTACCCCACGGAGGCTTTTTACCGGCACGCTTCTGAAAAAGAAAAACTCTATTTCGATTTTCACCGGATCTATCAGTATGCCAAACCGTATAAAAAAACATTCCTGCTCGTATTATATTGCGTACTTTTCGCCAATGTGCTCCAATTTCTCTTTCCTTTCCTGACACAGATCGTAGTCGATGTAGGCATCAAGGAGGAAAGCTTCAACGTCATCCTGCTGGTGCTTATCGCCCAGATGATTCTGTATACTAGCAATAACCTGTTCGATTTTATCCGGCGTTTCCTGCTGATTCAGGTCAACAGCCGGATCAATATCCTGATGATTTCCGACTTTCTGAAAAAGCTGACCAGCCTGCCCCTCTCCTTTTTCGATACCAAGCTGCTGGGCGACATCCTGCAACGTATCAACGACCATTCGAAAATCGAGAACTTCCTGACCAACAGCTTCGTCAATATCGTCTTTTCCTTTTCCACCCTGCTGATCTTCAGCCTCGTGCTGGCTATCTACAACTTCAAAATCCTGCTGCTGTTCGTAGTGGGAAGCCTGATTTACGTAGGTTGGATCTATCTCTTTCTGGAAAGAAGAAAAGAGCTGGATTACGCCCGGTTCATCCAACAATCGGTAAACAGCAGCAACCTGGTAGAATTCATCGTCGGCATGAAAGACATCAAGTTGTACAACTGCCACAACCAAAAGCGGTGGAACTGGGAACGCACCCAAATCCAACTGCTGAAACTGAACATTCAAAACCTGACCAACGAACAATACCAAAGTCTGGGCAGCTTGCTCATCAACCAAATAAAAAACGCCCTGATTACCTTCGTCTGTGCCCGGCTCGTCATCGAAGGAGAGTTGACGCTGGGCATGATGCTCTCCGTGCAATTCATCGTCGGACAGTTGGAAGGACCGATCAGCCAGTCGGTGGATTTCATGCACTCCTGGCAAGATGCCAAACTTTCATTCGAGCGCATGGGCGAAATCTATCTGAAAGAAAACGAAGCGAAAAGCTACCAGCGTCCGCTGCCCCCGCATCGCAACGACGACATACGGATCGAGAACGTGTCCTTCCAATACGGC
>DBFJSK010000139.1:0-11096 GCA_048403675.1 Tannerellaceae bacterium
AGAGAAATAAGAAGAAAAGACAGGATAATGGAGGAAGCCTCCGCCCTCGAATTATTGGAAACAGGCGAATACGGTTTTCTGGCGATGAATGGCCGAAACGGCTATGGTTATGGTATCCCCATTTCGTATGTGAAAGAAGAAAATCGTCTTTATTTTCACTGTGCTCCCCAGGGGTATAAGTTGGAATGTCTGGAGGCTTCGCCCGAAGTTAGTTTCTGCGTGGTGGGAAAAACGCGCCCGCTGCCCCGGCAATTTACTACGGTTTACGAGAGCGTGCTGGCTTTCGGCCATGCGTATTTGAATCTGCCGGAAGAAGAGCGAAGACATGCGTTGAGATTGCTGGTGAAAAAATATGCGCCCGACTTTCTGGATCTTGGCGAGAAATACATCGAAAAATCCTTTCACCGGACGAATATCATCCGGGTAGATATTGTACATATTTCCGGTAAATGCAAGTGTATGCCCCAGTAAGTCCGGCCTTAGGTAAATGCCCCGGAAAGCCGTCGGAAATACCGGGAAAAATAGATAAGCATGCATTTTGAATTGCATAACGATGAAATCCGGATTGCATAAGCATGCAATCCGGATTTCATGGAAAGGAAATAAAAAGGGATAAGCGTCCCCTTTTTCCCTTGCTTTATCTTAGTGTATTATTTATGCGGATGGCTCAGGTATTCGGATACCCCTTCGTGAGTAGCTTTCATCGCATCTTTGCCTCGCGACCAGTTGGCCGGACATACTTCACCGAATTCTTCGAAATGCTGTAAAGCGTCTACAATACGGATTGCTTCGTCTACATTGCGTCCGAGCGGCAGGTCGTTGATGACGTAGTGGCGGATAATGCCGGCTTTATCGATCAGGAAAAGCCCCCGGTAGGCTACCGGATCGCCGATGGAAACCAGATCGCCTGTTTCGTTGGTGTGATAATTGGCAGCCAGTACGCCGTAATTCTGGGAAATCGTTTTCGAAAAATCGGATACAATCGGATATCTCACACCTTCGATGCCGCCCTTGTTCCGGTCTTGGTGTAACCAGGCGAAATGGGAATATTCCGAATCGACCGAACAGCCGATTACCTGTACGTCGCGAGCCTCGAATTCATAAATTTTGTCCTGAAAAGCGTGCAATTCAGTCGGACAAACAAATGTAAAATCCATCGGATAGAAAAATAGAATGACATATTTTTTTCCGATGTACTGTTCCAAGGAAAAATCAGGAATGATTTCATTACCGTTGACAACGGCCGGTGCATGGAAGTCCGGTGCTTTTTTACCAATTAATGCTCTCATAGTTCAATAACTTTATTGTTTACCTAAGAAAACAAATCCCGCTCCGGTTTTGTTCCGATCCGCTTTCTATTCGTCAGCCCTATCCGACATCCGCGACGGCGCGCCCTCGTTTTTTTAAAAAAGAATTACTTTAAAAATGGTTTAGTTGCAAAAGATTGACTTAATTTGTAAATCATGTGGGTTCTAATAATCAGAATATGGATAATACAGAAGTCAAAGAGCGATTATTGACGGATTTTTTCGCTAATTATCCTTTAGGCGGAGCTTTGTACGACAGCAAAGGGAACCTGATCGAATTGAACAGAGCCATATGCGAACAATTTCGTATACACGATAAACGCGAATTTTTATTGGACAACTTGTTCGAATCGAACTATCTTTCCGATTTGCAAAAAGAACACTTGCTTCAGGGAAATGCTATTTGCGACAATTGTCCGGTCGATTATACCATCGTGCCCTCGGAAGGAACTTCCGGAGAAGTGATAGGCTATACATTGTTGCTGACCGGCTCCGGTAGCCGTGAAAAGGATGTGTTCAGTTATAACCACCAGGTGGAAGAACTGAAGGTGATGTCGGAAAAAGTCGCCGAATCGGTTCCGGATACCATTCTGCTGGTCAACAATCAATTAATTGTCGAGCGAATCATCGCTTACGCCACCGAAACCTGCATCACGCCTGAGGCTATCAATCACCGCATCGACGATCTGCCGGGTTTTATTTATCCCGACGACATCAAACAAAAAATGGTTCTGATGGTGCGTAGATGCCTCGAAACCTCGGAGGTACAGAACATAGACTTGTCTATTCCCGGCCATAACGCCCCGGTAATTTATTTCCAGCTTCGGTTGGTGCCGATGCTCCATAAATACGTGGTGATTTATATCCGGAATGTTTCCCAACTGATTGAAAAAGAAAAAGAAAATAAGGATTTGAACCATCGTCTTTCTGAAAGTCGCACGATGATGGAACTGGCATTACTGAATAGCAAAATCAGTACCTATTCCTTTAATTTCGAACGTTTCCGCACTTGCAACAAGGTGAATTGCAACCATTGTTTCCAGTTTTACGGCGTAGGCAACAGCCTGCTGAAAAAGAACCAATACATATGCCGAGCACTGACTGTTTTGCGGCATCCGGAGGACCGGTCGGATTTTTTCCTTCTTTTCAACGAAATCCGGAATAAAAAACTCAAGGAATCGAGCGTGAACTTCCGTCTCAAAGAAGACGACGGCACTTTCCGCAGTTATGAAGTAATGGGCAAAGCCCAGGAATACGATGCCGAGGGTTTTCCTAACCTCATCATCGGATGCATTATCGATAATCAGGAACGAGTCGAATACGAAGAATCGCTTATCCGGGCCAAAGAAAAAGCCGAAAACGCCGACCTTTTGAAATCGACTTTCCTGGCTAACATGACGCACGAGATCCGTACGCCGCTGAACGCAATTGTCGGATTTTCAGATCTGCTGAGCTTCGAAACCGATCCGGAAATGCGTGAAAACTATATCAATTTGATTAAAGCCAATAACGAATTACTGTTGAGCCTTATCAACGACGTATTGGATATTTCCAAAATCGAGTCCGGTATGATGAGTTTTGCCTATACCGATGTCGATTTGCCCTCTTTGATGCGGGATGTGCAAAGCATGATGCAATTCCGGGTTCCTCCCGGCGTAGAATTTGTGCTCGATCCTTGTCCTGAACTGGTGTTCAATATCGACCAGAACCGGTTAGTTCAGATCCTGAGCAATTTGCTGACGAATGCCATGAAATATACTTCCGCGGGAAAAATAAGTTTCGGCTACCGGATCGTGGCCGATTGGATTTATTTTCATGTAAGCGATACCGGTACGGGCATACCGCCGGAAAAGAAAGAAAAGATTTTCGCCCGCTTCGTCCAACTGGATGGCCACAAACAGGGCATCGGGTTGGGGCTGGCTATTTGTAAGGGATTGGTTGCGAAAATGGGCGGCGATATTTCGGTGGAATCGGAAGTCGGCAAAGGATCGGTATTTCGTTTCACTCTTCCTATCCAGCGGCCCAATAGTTGGAAATCGGAAATGTAAACAGTGGCCAGGATGAGGTATGTTTATGCAACGATTAATTTTTCTCTGTTTTTTCCTAACCGTCTGGTCTATGAATAGCCGGGCGCAACAGACGGTTAACTCCCGTCATGTCCATATCGTTTTTATCGGCAACAGCATCACGTTCGGAGCCGGGCTTCGCAATCCGGCCCACGAATCGCCTCCTTTCCGCGCTGCCTTCTATCTTTCCGCACAGCCCTCGGTAGCCGCCGTCGATTATGCCAATCGGGGAGTATGCGGTGCGACGACCGTCGATTTTTTACCCGACCGGCATACGCTGTGGAAGGATGTCGTCCGTTCGGCCGATCGCTTTAAGGACGAAAGCTGGGCTACCTTGTTGTTTTCCATCTCGCTTGGTACCAACGACAGTGCCGTGCAAGGCCCAACCGGTTGTCCGGTTTCTTCCCAGCAATATCGCCGGAATATGACGGCTATTATCGATCGTTTGCTGACGCTCTACCCTGCCTGCCGGGTGGTGGTGCATCGCCCTCTTTGGTATAGTCCGAATACGTCCAACGGCGCCGTTTATCTGGAGGAAGGCTTGGCTAGGTTGCAGACCTATTTTCCTCAATTACAACAAATGGTAACGGAATACGGGCGCCGTTTTCCCCATCGGGTATTTCTGGGAGATACCGAAGGATATGAGCGGTTAAAAGCTGATTATACCGTTTATTATCAACCGGAGAAAGGGAACGAGGGCGTGTTTTATTTGCATCCGAATGCGGCGGGAGCCGCTCTATTGGGAGAATGTTGGGGAAAAGCGTTGATGCAGGCGCTTGCCGGTAATGAGGAATAGATACAGGGGGTTGGAAGCGCTGCCCGACGGTTCTTTTGCGCGGCCGGTCGTTTAGCGGGTGTGGGCAGGCCGATCGCCGATGTCTTGCAGGATGATGTCTTGGCCAGATGAAAGGGTATCGATCATCCACGGAATGGTTTTATAAGAAAGTTCGGAGGCGTCTTCTCTCGAAGTGTCTACCCGCGGGCTGGTTACTTCCTAAAGGAAACAGGCGATCCGTCGATCTTTCTCGAAACGGGCGATGTATACCCAGTCCACATTGAAAAAGTTCAACAGGAGCCGGAGCGCTTCGCCGATGGCGTCTTCATTGTCGGAATTGAACAATAATGTCAGGGCTTCCGATAAGACATGTTTAATCGAAGGAGCCTTGTCCATAGGGGTAGAATAAAAAATATTTAGCGACAGATCGATTAAAATAGAATGAATTTCCGGGCGGGGGAAGCGGTGAGGGAGGGAGCGGTAGTAAAAATACGCCGGGAACAGCCAGAGTTTCATAGGTCAGGCCGTTTTTCCGGCGTATTTTTCAGCATGCAAGAAATTGCGGGCGCTTATCTTTTTCCTAACTGATGATCCAGGATGGCATAATGGCATTCGCCGTAGTGTTTCATCTGCTCTACGATGGTTTTTGCCGTCGATTCTTCTTCTACTTGTTCGCGTACGAAACCGAATAAGAAATCGCGCGAAGCATGGTCTTTCTCTTCTTCTGCTATATCGACCATCTTATCGATCAGTTCCGACACATAGGTTTCGTGCTTGTATACGTGTTCGAATACTTCCAGCGGATTGCCCCATGCGGTAGGAACGACGTTGATCTGGCCGATCGTGATGTCGCCCCCCCGATCTATCGCGAAGTCGATCATCTTATGGGCATGCTCCATTTCTTCTTCCGCTTGTTTCTTCATCCAGTGGGCAAAACCGGTCATTCCTGTTTTCTGGAAATAAACCGACATCGACAGGTAGAGATTCGACGACCACATTTCAGCGTTCACCTGTGCGTTGAATGCTTCGGCTAATTTTTTGCTCAAAATCATAATTCTGTTCTTTTAAAGTGTGTATGTTTAAGAACCCCCGCGTTGATATTCCGCAGATGGCAAACAAAAATACAGAAAATTTGATTCGAGCCGGCCGTTTAGGTTTTAATTATTCATTGTTTTTTTGCATCCTCTTTTACCAAGTCCATAATCGATGAAAGCGATATGGTTCGTGCCGTAGGCTTTGAGTTTCTCAACGATGTCTTTCGAAGTCGCCTCTTCTTCCACTTGCTCGCGTACGAAGCTCCATAGAAAATCCTGGGAGGCTTTGTCGTTCTCTTCGTGGGCGACGTCTACCAACTTGTCTATCAACGACGAAATATAAGTTTCGTGCTTGTAGATATGTTCGAAAATTTCCAAGGGGCTGCCCCACGCGGTGGGTACGGCATTGATGGGGCTGATCGTCACCTGTCCGCCGCGCTGGACGGAGTAATCGATCAACCGGTAAGCATGTTCGATTTCTTCTTCGGCCTGTTTTTTCATCCAGTGCGCACATCCGTCGAGGCCTGACATTTTGAAATGGGCATACATCGACATATAGAGGTTGGCCGACCACATCTCTGCCATAATTTGCTCGTTCAGCGCATCGGAAAGTTTTCTGCTTAAAATCATAATGGTTTATTTTATCGGAATTTGATTTCCCATAAAACAAACCATTATTCAGGATAGTTTATGTATAAAGCCGATTATTTGATTTCGATTGTCTTTTCGGCTTGTTTGGCGTCTTCTTCACTCCGTTTGGGGATGGTGATGTCGAGCACGCCGTTCTCCACCTTCGCTTCGATCTTGTCTTTATCCACATTTTCAGGAAGCACCATTGTCTGCTGGAATTTGCTATACGAAAATTCACGACGCAGGTAGCGGCCTTCTTTCTTGCCTTCCGGGTTTTCTTCGTTGACTTCGGCTTTCTTCTCCATCGTAACAACCAAATTATTGTTGTCGTCGATTTTGATGCTGAAATCGTTTTTCGTCATACCCGGAGCAGCAACTTCCACGCGGTAGTCTTTATCGGATTCGATTACGTTGATGGCTGGAGCTGTAGAGTTTGCTTTTATCATCCAGTTGTTGTCGAATAAGTCGTTAAAAACATACGGTAACCAGTTTTGACTTCTTCTCATCGGTGTCATTTTACAGTCCTCCAATTATTAATTAAACATATAGAATTTAAATCGTTTTCCGAACCCGGACTTTGCAACCCGGGTTTCATTGAATATACTTCAAATCTCGTGCCATTCAATGCCTTATACGGTTAATAGGCATAAACGAAGATAAAGGATGCTTAAAAGGACAAAGGGTGAAGCCTTTCCGGCCTTTGGGGAACAGAAAGGGGACGGAAGAATAAAAAGCCTATTTTTCTTTTCTTTTGAAATGCTGAAAAAATGACAGTAAGTAAGCCGGTTTGTGCGGACAGTTTTGGCAGGATTCTCTCCTTTTTGGCACCTTTCGGCCACTAAAATATAATATTCTGTTATCTTTAAACGTTTTAATCAAAAGGAAGCGGAAAGCCATGAAAGAAAAATGGGAAAATATAGGAAGGCGCCTGTTTCAGGCGATACGGAAGAATCCGATAGAAGTGTTTTTAGTTTCATTTTTTTGCGTGGCTGGATGTATTTATTACGAGAATAAGGATGCAGGCCTCGATAATTTGCTACATTATTCCCCTGTCCTATTCTTAATCACTTATACGCTCAACCGCTTCACGGCGACTCATCGGAAGGGACGGTGGGTATACTACCTGTCCGGTTGCTTTTTTCTTCCTTTTTGTATGGTCGAGTGGGACACGCGCTCCTCGACGTATGCCGTAAGCCTTGTCGTGGTGCAATTGTTTTACCTGCTCGCGAGCTGGGAACGGGAGAATCGCGCGTTCGTGCGTTCCCTGCTCACGTACCTGGGCGCCGTATTATCGTCGGGATTACTATCGCTGATTGCGTGGTTGCTATCGGTCACTGTTTATTTTTCTATTCATACTATTTTTGAAATCTGGGATTCGGCGGAAGAACGTTTCCTGGCTTATACGGCCGCTTTCTTTTTCGGCACCTTGGCTCCCTTACTTTTTTTGATGTTCAATGAAAAACAAAAAAGAGAATGGCAGGGGAATAAGGTATTCCAAGCGCTTTTGAATTTCGTCCTTTCGCCGGCGCTTTTGATCTATGCTGCCATTCTCTACCTTTATTTTCTCAAAATCGTATACCTCTGGTCTTTGCCTAAGGGAGTAGTGGCCTGGATCGTGATGAGTTTCGCGACGGGCGGTTTCCTGTTGCAAGGGTGTCAGCTATTCTTGGCTCGACGCCGGTACGACTGGTTCTATAACCGGTTCAGCTTTGTGGTGCTGCCGGCCCTGGCGATGTATTGGGCAGGGGCTTCTTACCGGATCTGCCAGTATGGCTTTACTGAGGCGCGGGTCTATCTGATCGTAGCAGGTGTGATTCTTACCACTGCGGCTTTCTTTTTCTTTAGTCGCCGGACAGGTCGTTATGTATATGTCGCCCTCGTGGCGGTTCTGCTTTTATCGGCCGTGACCTATATTCCGGGCATAACGGCTGGCGATATTGAGCGGATTTCCCAAAGCCGGCGTCAGATAATCCTTTCCGATCGGCAGACGAATCCTTTCGATTCGGTGAACTATTTTAATTTTCAACGAATCGATCCAGTCGATATCCGGGATTATCACACAATGCAGGCGGCCACTTGGTATAGTAAGGACCACGAGAGGGGGATCTGGACAGATTTCCGGGCCGATTCTTTCTTTGTAACCTCAGGGGCAAAACGCATCTTGTGGGCGGAACAGGCGGATTCGCTTTTGCATCGGCAATTGCGGAAATGCAAGATTGCAGAAGGGGATACGATCCCGAAAAGTCTTTATCCGCTTTTGTTCGATATAGAAAAGGACTCGGTTCGGTTTGTGGTGGAACGCGTATCCTTCGAACAGCGTATGCTAGGCGGGAAAGCCTCTTACCGGATTAATTATATGGGGGGTGGTTATTATTTGAAACGATCAAATCAGGAATAAAATGTCAAAAGAAAAAGAGTTGCTTTTGATAGCGCAACGGATGCATGCGCTGGCACAAAACGGGTTGACGTATTCGTTGAGTGAATATGATACCGAAAGGTATGAAGAATTACGGGAATTGAGCGACCGGCTGGTTTCGCTTTCCACTGGCTATCCGGAGGAAGAGATCCGGGCTTGCTACGCTTTGCAAAAAGAGTATGCCACGCCGAAGGTGGATATACGGGCCGTCGTGTTCAACGAGAAAAACGAGATTTTGTTGGTGAAAGAAAAAATGGACGGACATTGGTCGCTTCCCGGCGGCTGGTCGGATGTAGGATATTCCCCCAAGGAGGTGGCCGTCAAAGAAGTGAAAGAGGAAACGGGCCTCGATGTACGCGCCGTGCGCCTGTTGGCGGTGATGGACATGAGTCGGCACCCGCATCCGGCCATTCCCTTTTATGTGTATAAGTTTTTTATCCTGTGCGAGCGTTTAGGAGGAGAGTTTACGGAAGCCTTCGATATTTTGGGAAAAGGCTTTTTCCCTCGCCATCAACTTCCCCCTTTATCGCTCGAAAGGGTATTGCCGGAACAGATCGAGCAGATGTTCGTTTATCACGAGAACCCGTCGGCAGACGTTTATTTGGATTGAGAAGAGCGGCTTGCCGGCCCTTGTAACGTGATCGGTTGGAGGCTTTTCAGCCGCTCATTCATCTGTATTACAAAAGAGAGAGGACGCTGAAAGATGCGGGAATAATACTTCTTTTGGGCGCAGATTAGCCCTTTTTCCGCTTCAATCTTCCGGTTTAGCAGTTGAATTACAACAGGATCGGGATAGCGCAGCCGGTTGAAAAGGGCTTGCTTGTAATCCTCGTCGAAAAAAAGAGCTGCCAGGTAAAAACGATTGAATAGGAAATCTATTTTCGGCATCGGATAGGCGATTTGGTCGAGAGTGCGGAAAATATGTCCGAAGGCAATTTCTTTTATCAAATAACAACTTCCTCCCGCCAGCCAGCATTTCAAACTGATCAGTTGCTCGTCGTATCCATAGGAGCGCAACCCGGTAAGTCCTTTCAAATATTTCCAGTAGCGTGTGGAAGTAGCATAGGAGGCGCCCAGCACACAGCCTACAGCCGACAGGGCGTCGTCGGGGTCGGTATCGACGGCGTTCCATTTTACCGACAGGTCGTCGAAATCAATATAGGCGCCGTATCCAGAAGGCTTTTCTGCAGCCAGATGCCCCTTACTGTCTAAAGGAAACGTCTGACAACAGAAAATAGCTTCCCTATGCGATTCTACACGCTCGATCAGCAGGTCGGCCCACCCGGGCGTATAGCTTCGCATATGGGCGTCGAGTAGCAAAAAGTAGGGTGTCCGGCATCGCCCGATCGCTTCGTCGCGCGAAGCTGCCACGCCTTTTCTTCGAGGATGTTCTATCAAAAGGGCATGGCTGCTTCTTGCAACCGAACGATAATCGTATCCGTCGGTGGAAGCGTCGTTGATAAGAATGAGGTCGATGTCTCTTCCCGCTGTCGAGAGCAGGCTCTCGACGGTTTTTCTTACTTCGTCGCCTTCATTCAGGAAAGGTATAATAAGCGTTAGTTTTTTCATTTCTCATGCGGGATTGCTACCTGTTTGCGAACAACTTGTTTTGAACCTCTTCTGGTAGACAGAGAATCGTGGTGATGTCTTCAAACCCTTCGGAATAATAAACCAGACTGTCTTGATAGAGTTCCGATAGTGTCGTACGAACCATTTCCGGATCGGTTTCCGGCATCAGTTTACATAAGTCCCGGAACGTATATACCTTGTCTTGCAAAATAGAAAGTATATGCAAAGCCGGCCCGTCGTCGAAACGAATTTCATTCACCAATTTGCGCCCGGCGTATTCCTTATAAATGATTTCGGAAGGCTTCTGAATGAATTTATAGCTAAACTTTGTCTCCTTGTAAAAAGTGATAAGCTCATTGAAGGTATTCCACAAGGCATGCGGATGTCCGTTTTTCTCATAAATGAAAAGTGAAAACCGGTCAACCTCGGGCGGATAAGCGATCAGACTACTTAAATCGTCCCGTTCGTATTCGTTTTCCTGCCCTTCGTTTCGAATTTCCCTCAGGTAGCTGGAGTAATTAGCTACCGCCAGATTGACTACTAATAATTTAAGGTAAGAACGATTCAGAAAGAAACGGAAAAAAGCCAGGTTGCGGATACTTTCCAGCATATCCTCTTCCGTTTCCCCGGGTGTATCGATAATTACATTCAGACCGTTTACCATAAACCGGCATCGAATAGCTTCCCGGATAAAAAACATATTTTCCGAAAGCTTTTGATGCTTCCTCATTTTATCCAACAACCGTTGCGACAAAGCTTCCAAGCCGATTTGCACATTCAGGAAACCGGCTTCCGCCATCGCTTCGATGATTTTACGGTCGAGATTTTTGGTGATAATCTCGGCCAACACGATTTTGAAAGCCGGATATTGCGTGCGGATCGCTTTCAGACGGGAGAGCAGATCGCGAAACATACCTAGGTCTTTTCCGATAAAATCGTTATCCATCGCCTGAAAATGATAAGCGCCGTATTGCCGGATATAGGAAAGCAATTCCTCGACCAACCTTTCGTTGCTTTTTATCCGGTAAAGATACCCTTGGGATAAAAAACAGAACCGGCAGCGGTTCCAATTGCAACCTCGGATCCGTTCGATGGGGAGGGTAAGCTCTTCCCCTTGAAACGTTTTACAGAAATCGTCGAAGTTGAAATAAGGAAGCTCATCCAGGGCCACGAAAGAATCGGCCCCTCCGTTTGTGGTAGTAACGACTTCCTTATCCCGTCGATAAGCGATACGGGGTATCTGCCCGACATCCAGCCCCCGGGTAACTTGCCGGTAAAGTTCGAGCACGGGAATCTCCC
>DBFJSK010000140.1:0-7524 GCA_048403675.1 Tannerellaceae bacterium
GATCCGCGGGTATGGTTGCTTACGTTATTAAGTATGTTGTTGTTTTCTCCATTTATCACTTGGACGAGTAGCTTGAATCAGGCGATGCGCCTGCCGGAGTTTCTGGGGCCGGTGGAGCAGTGGATGCGGGCGCAGGAGACGGCGGCCGAAGAGGTGGTGAAGCTTTTGATCGGTCGGGATGATTCGGTGGCGATCGTGATGTTTAATCTGTTGGTGGTGGCGGTAGCGCCGGGTGTTACGGAGGAATTTTTGTTTCGTGGGGCGCTCGAACGGGTGATTGGCGGCTGGTCGGTGAATCGGCATGTGGTGATCTGGGGCGCGGCTGCGGTGTTCAGCACTTTTCATTTTCAGTTTTTCGGGTTCTTGCCTCGGTTATTGCTAGGGGCTTACTTCGGGTATTTGTTGTATTGGGGACGATGTATCTGGTTGCCGGTATTCGCTCATTTTCTGAATAATGCGATGGCGGTAGTGGGTATGTCAGACAGCCGACTGGCGGATAATGAACTAATCAGCGGGAATATTTCCGATGGGCATTGGGGGGCGTTTACGCTTTTGGCGCTGGCTTCGGTGCTTCTTTTCGGAATGGTGGCTGGGTATTTACGGAATCTTCTATTTAGGGAAAGATGAGACGTAGTCGGCTGATTTTCTTAATTTTGCCTTGACACAAAAGTGGTAAGAATCATAAAAAGGGTGATCCTATACAATAGATAACTTATGTATTGAACTATATCAATTTATTCTATCTCACTTGCTATCTTATTCTGTTGCCCTTTTAGCTTTTCGGTAGGGTCTAAAGGTTCTTATTCATCAGGTAAAAAGGCGGATCTCCCTAAAAAAGACAGACCTCCGAAGGTAAAGGGAAGCTTCTTATAAGTTTTTTTTGCGGAGGACAAAATCTTTTCCCAGGTATTTTTCCCGCACGATTTCGTTTTCTGCCAATTGTTCGGCAGTGCCTTGGAAAAGGACTTTTCCTTCGAAAAGGAGATAGGCGCGGTCGCAAATACTCAAGGTTTCGTAAACGTTGTGGTCGGTGATGAGGATGCCGATGTTTTTGTGTTTTAGCTTGGCTACGATGCTTTGAATGTCTTGCACGGCGATGGGATCGACGCCGGCGAAGGGTTCGTCGAGCATAATGAATTTGGGGTTGATAGCCAAACAGCGGGCGATCTCGGCACGCCGACGTTCGCCCCCGGAGAGTTGGTCGCCCAGGTTTTTACGTACTTTGTGCAATCCGAATTCGGTAATGAGACTTTCCAGCTTTTCTTTTTGGTAATCGGCGGTAGTATCGGTCATTTCCAGTACTGAACGGATGTTGTCTTCTACGGTCATCTTTCGGAAAATGGAGGCTTCCTGGGCTAAATAGCCGATGCCGTTGCGGGCGCGTTTGTAGACGGGGAATTTGGTAATTTCCATGTCATTGAGGAAAATTTTCCCGGCATTGGGCGTTACCAGGCCCACTGTCATGTAGAAGGTGGTGGTTTTGCCGGCACCGTTCGGGCCGAGCAGACCGACGATCTCTCCCTGCTTCACATCGATGGAAACATGGTTTACTACGGTTCGCGTACGGTATTTTTTTACCAGATCCTCGGTGCGCAGGATCATCTGTTGTTCATCTGTCATAGCCTTCTAAAAAATTTATGTGCAAAGATAGTGCAAACCGAGTGCCGGAGCAAATTCATTTGATCTGGCCGAGGTGCAGCCTTACCCAGGCGCTCCCTACCTTCGCTTTTGAGGAAACAAAGAAACGGAAATAAATAGTTTCCAGCAAATACTGGAAAACGAATCTGCCGATGCGAATGTTATAGTTGATATATTTCCGCTATCTTTGCCCTCAAAAAAGCAAAGATAGGCTGTATGAAGGGTACGATCGAATGAATTTGCTCATGCCTTCGGTTTACACTACTTTTGCAGGACAATAAATGAAATTTATAGCCTTTAAAATATGAATAAAGCATTACAGCGCGTAGGGGAATACACCCTGCTGATGATGAAGAGCATCACCATCCCCGACCGGTGGAGCATGTTCTTCAAACAGCTCATTAAAGAAATTTACAAGCTAGGCGTCGATTCGCTCTGGATCGTCGTTATCATTTCCGTTTTTATCGGAACCGTCATTGCCATCCAGATCTCGCTCAACATCAGCTCGCCGCTGATTCCGAAATTCACAATCGGTTATACCACCCGCGAAATCATCCTGTTGGAATTCTCCTCTTCCATCATGTGCCTGATCCTGGCCGGCAAAGTGGGAAGTAACATTGCCTCCGAGATCGGAACGATGCGGGTAACCGAACAAATCGATGCGATGGAAATTATGGGGGTCAATTCCGCCAATTTCCTGATTCTGCCCAAAATGGTCGGCTTAATGGTCTTTATCCCGGTACTCGTTATTTTCAGTATGTTCACCGGTATACTGGGCGGCGTAGCAGCCAGCTACGGGGTAGACGGCATGACGCCGGCTTCCTTCGAATACGGACTGCAATTCTACTTCAACGAATTCTACATCTGGTATTCGATTATTAAATCCGTCATATACGCTTTCATTATCTCTTCGATTGCCGCCTATTTCGGTTACTATGTAAAAGGGGGCGCCCTGGAAGTGGGTAAAGCCAGCACCAACGCAGTGGTGATGAGTAGTATCATGATTTTGATGGCCGATGTCATCTTAACCCATTTAATGTTGACCTAGCGATGATAGAAGTAAAGCATTTAACGAAATCGTTCGACGGCCGCATCGTACTCGACGATATTAACGCCGTTTTCGAAGACGGCAAAACGAACCTGATTATCGGACGAAGCGGTTCGGGTAAAACAGTATTAATCAAAAACATCATCGGGCTCATCAAACCCGATTCGGGAGAAATCTTATACGACGGGCGCAATTTGCTCACCATGGACAAACACGAATTGAACATGCTGCGCCGCGAGATGGGCATGCTTTTCCAAGGTTCGGCCTTATTCGATAGCATGACCGTGCTCGAAAATGTGATGTTCCCGCTCAATATGTTCTCGAACGATACCTTTAAAGAACGCGAAAAAAGGGCGCAATTCTGCCTCGACCGGGTGAATTTGTCGGAAGCCGGCCATTTATATCCTTCCGAAATCAGCGGCGGGATGATGAAACGGGCCGCGATTGCACGGGCCATAGCCCTGAACCCGAAATACTTATTCTGCGACGAACCCAACTCGGGGCTCGACCCGAAAACATCGCTCCTGATCGACGACCTGATTCACGACATTACGACCGAATACAAGATGACGACCGTTATCAACACCCACGACATGAACTCAGTGATTAACATCGGGGAAAACATCATCTTTATCAAAGAGGGCGTAAAAGAATGGCAGGGTACGAAAGAACAGGTCATTACCTCAAACAACCAGGCGTTGAACGATTTTATTTTCGCTTCCGATCTGTTCCGCAAAGTAAAAGAAGTGGAGATGCAGCAGGAAGAGGGATAGCGTCTCTTTCCTTCGACAATAAAAAGAAAACGGAGAAAGACGATGCCGGACAGGCTGCGCCCGTTTCATTGTAAGCAACTTATAGAGAGCGCTGAGGGGGGTACATACCAAATAAAGACCATTATGTTAATTAAACCTTTACCCCCATTCCCATGTGTGGTTTTGTTAGTTGAACCGCATACGGAAGGTGGAAGGAGAAACTCCGAGCGACTTCTGCACATAACGACTGAAATAGGACAATGACGAGAACGAAAGGCGCTCGGCAATCTCGTTTAGTGGCAAATCCTTTAGTCGAAGCAAACGGGTTATTTCCTGAAGCAGGAAACGGTCTATCCAATAAGTGGCAGGCCTGCCGCTTACTTTCTTGCATATCTCCGACAAATAATGGGGCGTAATGCAAAGTTGCGAAGCATAGTAAGTTATATCGCGGTTCCGGATATACTCGCCTTGATAAAGCAGGCCGATAAATTGTTGTATGAGCACAGCAGTGCGTTCCGATACCTGCACCCATTTCTGTTTCCGGGCATGGATATCGTAAAGATTGAGGATATGCGCTGTCAGCAGGCTGCCCAGCATCTCCTCCCGAAAAAGATGTCCGCAATCCTCCAGCCGTTCACGGATGCGCTGCAAGTCCTCGTCACACACCCGGAAATCACGGGACGAGAGTTGCATCACCGGATTCTGTAAGAGTGACAAATGACCGATAATGCCATAATTGCTGCGGATGGCCATTGAAGATACAAAAGTGTTGGAGAGATACATCATGGTAGCCCGGAAATCGCCGGATTCGGAAAATCCGGAAACAACCGTCAGGTTGGGCAGTATCACGTAGTCACCTGCCGCAATGTTGTAGCGCGTGTCGTGAAGTGCAAAACTCATACTTCCCTGCCGGCAAAGAATATGCAGCACGCAGTCGGCATACTTCATCGAGTCATAGTCTGCAAGCGTATCGGTAAAAACGATACTATTGAATTCCGTTTGTTCCATACCTGCATACAAAAATAGCAGAAAACCACGAAAAGTGAAAATATCGCTCCGAATTATGTAACAAGGAAATAGTTGCTACTCCGTAATTTTACATCAGAATTTAAAACCATAAAGAATATGAAATATGAAAGATGTAAGATTAAACAACGGAGTGATGATGCCGGCCATCGGGTTCGGTGTTTTTCAGGTATCCGAGAAAGAGACGGAACGTGTAGTAAACGATGCGCTCGAAACAGGCTACCGGATGATCGACACGGCAGCCTCGTACTTCAACGAGCAGCAGGTAGGCAATGCCCTTCGTCAGAGCGGCCTGAAACGTGAAGACCTTTTCATTACCACAAAATTGTGGGTACAGGATCACGACTACGACGATACCCTGCGGGCCTTCGATACATCCCTGAAAAAGCTCGGGCTAAACTATCTCGACCTCTACCTGATCCATAAGCCTTACGGCAACTACTATGCTGCATGGCGTGCCATGGAACGGCTCTACAAAGAAGGACGTATCCGGGCCATCGGTGTGACAAGTTTCTCCAGCGAACGGCTGCAAGACCTGTTTCTACATAACGAGGTAAAGCCTGCCGTAAACCAGTTGGAGACGCATCCTTTCTTTCAACAACAAACCGCCAATACGTTTTTGCAGCAGGAGGGCATCCAGCACGAGGCATGGGCGCCGTTTGCCGAAGGACAGAACGATATATTCAACCACCCTGTGCTGAAAGCGATTGCCGACAACTATGGCAAAACCGTTGGAAACGTAATCCTCCGCTGGCTCAATCAGCGCAACATCGTGGTCATACCGAAGTCGGTGCGCAAAGAGCGCATGGCAGAGAACCTGCACATTTTCGATTTCAAGCTCTCCGACGAAGAAATGGCGACCATCGCAAGGCTAGACACGGGCCGGAGTCCGATTTACGACGATATGGATTTACCGACAGTAAGAAACATCGGAACATTAAAAATACATGCATAATATGGAGACTATCAAACTGAATAACGGCGTCGAGATGCCGGTACTGGGCTACGGTGTTTTTCTCGTCAGCCCCGAAGAATGTGAACGTTGTGTGAGTGACGCCCTCGAAGTAGGCTATCAGCATATCGATACGGCTCAAGCCTATTTCAACGAAGAAGGGGTGGGCCGTGCCATCGTGAAAAGCGGCATTCCGCGCGACGAGTTGTTTCTTACCACCAAAGTGTGGATTTCCAATGCCGGCGAAGAGAAAGCGGCCCGAAGCATCGATGAATCGCTGAGTAAGTTGCAGACCGACTATATCGACCTGCTGTTGATTCATCAGCCCTACGGCGATGTGTACGGCTCATGGCGTGCGATGGAAAAGGCCCTTACAGAGGGGAAAGTGCGAGCGATCGGTGTCTCGAACTTTCAAGCCGGTCGATTCCTCGATTTCGCCCTGCATGTCGATGTAAAGCCGGCTATGAACCAGTTACAGTGCAACGCCCTGATTCAACAGACGGCCATTCAGCCTTATCTGGCGGAATTCGGTACGAAGATGACGGCTTGGGGACCGCTCGGCGGACAAGGTGTGGATGCCATCTTCACGAGCCCCGTGCTGACAAAGATCGGTGAAAAGTATGGCAAGACCGCTCCACAGGTCGCCCTTCGCTGGCTTACGCTGCGAGGCATCGTTGCCATCCCGAAGAGTACCCACAAGCAGCGCATGAGGCAGAACCTCGACATCTTCGACTTCCGACTCACCGATGAAGAGATGACCGAAATCGCTACGCTCAACCAACATGACGAGGGTACGGTAAACTTCAACGATCCGGCATTCATCAAGTACCTTATCGAAACGTACGGATAAATCAACCGGAAATGAAGAAACGGGAAAAATAGAAATTGCCGGAGCAGCGGAAAAAAACTGCGCAAGGTGAATGTCTCTATTCCGAAGTAGAGATTGGGGGTATTCACCGGCGTATCGGGTTCGGACAGGAGTTCTCTAGCTTTCGAGACCATCGCTGTGGAATGCAGCCGGCAATGGCAGGCGTCCTATCCGTTGTATGTCCGAACCCGATTGCCCCGCTACGAACGTCCGGTTTCGGTAACCCCATCGCACAAATCGGTTCAAAGCTAAAAACAGAAGAATAGCTTAAACAATTTCTTCGGAAAGAAGACCAGATAGAGGATATTCCCCCCCGATCGAGTTAGATTTGCCTTTCATCCTATATCACGACCTTTATTATTCAAGTTTTTTTTATATTTTGAATATCTGGATCATGAAACTTTTTCAATGATATATACTCCACTTCAGGGCTTAATTTTTCTCCTATCAGATGTGCAACTCTTTCAGTCGTTCCATGCTTTGAATAGTAGATTATTACTGTTTTCATAAATTCTCTTCTTCTATTTAGTTACCTTTGCAAAGGTAGAAAACGTGGACTAATAGATGAATGCAAAAATAGTTCTGTCTTTGTAGCAGAGTTATCTGAAGCCATGGAGAAATATAGCAGACTAAAGTAGTTCGCTCGTTTGTATATCGTAACCTATTGTCTTTTTGCTTTCTTCCAACTATCTATTAATCCATAAATAAAATATTCTGCCGTTTCACAGGGTAAGATATAAGGGAGTTGTTCGTATTTCTTTGTCGGACACTTATTATTTCTGTCTCAATCCACAGTTACCTTGAAACGGCATTTTTCTGCACCACCCAAAACGGTTTCAATTATTTCCACAGTGATATTTTTATCAGGCAACAAATTTCCGATAATATACAATATACTCTGGCGTGAACATTCGCAGTGTGATATATCTTTTACTTGTCCGCTCGCTACGTCTGGACAAACACACTTCGGGTAGCCGATTTCATAAACACGCCCTTCCTCAATGATCTTGGCTGACAACCATTCCGTATTGCCGTATCGGCGATACTGTTCGTCCAAACAACGACCACACTTTTCAAACTGCTCTCTTTGCATTGGCAATATGGTATCTTTGACACAATGTATCGCCTTGTCTTTGTAATTCATTCTATGCTCTTTTTTTGTTATAGCTACTTTTAAAATTACTTATCTCCATTTTGGTGATTTCACGCAGGGTACAGCTCAACCCTAAGACTCCGACGA
>DBFJSK010000141.1:0-7958 GCA_048403675.1 Tannerellaceae bacterium
GGAAGTGATTTTTCAAATCTGGTATACACCTGAATATCAACCTATTACATCTGCGCCTTATTTCTTCCTTCCGAAAAGGAACTTATTGTATTTTTTTAGTCTGTATTTTCTGTATTTTCCTGTTCCTGAAGATAGCGTACAGACAGAGGACGGAACCGCCACATCGACTTCGGAATATTTCCGGTAAATTTGCCTTCGTTTTCAGTTACGGCTCCAGTCTGTTATGCCGTTTTCCCTGCCTGCGTATTTTTATCTCCCCCCTGGGCGCACAAATTCAAAGTCCGAAGAGCCCCGGAATCCACAGACTGAGGGCCGGAATGAAAGCAACCAGAAAAAGCACGATCAACATGGCGGCGAACATAGGCAGTAACGGCCGGATGACGCGTTCGATTTTTACTCCGGCCACACTGCATCCGATAAACAAAACCGATCCTACCGGCGGGGTGCATAGCCCGACACATAAGTTAAGTACCATCATAATCCCGAAATGTACCGGATCCATGCCGAGTTGCGTAGTAGCGATAGGCAGAAAAATAGGGGTGAAGATAAGCACGGCCGGCGTCATATCCATAAAGACGCCGACGGCTAGCAGGATAAGGTTAATCAGAACCAGTATGACGGCCTTGTTATCGCTGATGCCGAGCAATCCGGAGGCTACGGTTTGGGGGATATTTTCGTAACTCATAATCCAGGACAGGCCGGTACAGGTAGCAACCAAGAGCAAGACGATGGCCGTGGTTTTGGCGGATTGCAGCAAAACGCCGGGGAGTTTTTTCCAACTCAATTCTTTGTAGATAAAAGCGAGTATCAAGGAATAGAGTACGGCCACGGCCGAGGCTTCGGTAGCTGTAAACCAGCCGGCCAGGATACCGCCGATGACGACGACAAGTAACATCAAACTGGGAATGGCTCTACAGAAAATGCGGAAAGCGGCGCCAAAGGTTACGCCCTGGCCCACCGGGTAGCGACGCCGACCGGCAATAAGGGCGGCTACCACCATAATGGCCACCCCGGTGAGAATGCCCGGCAAGTAGCCGGCCATAAACAAGGCGGAGATGGAAACGCCGCCGCTGGCCAGGGAATAGACGATCAATACGTTGCTGGGAGGAATGGTCATGCCGGTGGTGGCCGAGGATATATTGACGGCGGCGCTGAAAGCGGTATCGTAGCCTGCTTTTTTCATTTCGGGTGTCATGATGCTGCCGATGGCGGAAGCCGAAGCGGCGGCCGAACCGCTGATGGCTCCGAATAGCATATTGGCCGTTACGTTGACGACAGCCAAACCGCCGGGTAAGCGTCCGACCAGTACTTTGGCAAAATCGATCAGCCGCAGGGCAATGCCTCCGCTATTCATAATATTGCCGGCCAGGATAAAAAAGGGTATGGCCAGCAGTGCGAAGCTATCAAGCCCGGAGGCCATCCGGAGGGCGTAGGTGGCGAAGGCGGGGAGCGAGTCGATGCTGGCCAACATGGTCAATATACCGGCTACCCCGATGCTGTAAGCTACCGGAACGCCTACGGTGAGCAGGAAGAAAAAGCTGAGTAAGAGTATGCTGATGCCTGTTATATCCATCTTCGTTTATTTCGGTTTATTTGTTTGTGGGGGCGCCGGGGTGCGGGCGAACGGCATTATCGATCGCGTAATAGGCCGTCAGCAAACCGCTGATCGGCAGAGCCAGATAAACATAGCCCAGGTTGATTTGTAAGGAGGCGGAGGTAACGTGAAGCGTAAACCGGGTGTATACCAGCCAACTGCCCCCGATAATCAAAACCGCGACGGCGAATGAAAAAATCACGAAAGCTGTAAAATAACGTGCCATCCGATCGTGCGCAGTCGAAAGGCGCCGAACGAGTAGATCGATGGCCAGGTGTTGGTTGCAGCCGGCTACATAAGCGGCGCCCAAAAGGCCTACCCAGATCAGCAGGTAACCGGCCAACTCGTCGGTCACGGAACTGGGCGAACTGAGCAGGTAACGGCTCGCTACCTGCCACAAGACGTCCGTCACCAGCAGGGCAAGCAACGTGATAAGCAGCATTTCCAAGCTTTTATCTATTATTTTCCGCATCGGTTTGTTGTATTTGTTCAATTAGTTCCCGGAAAGTCTCTTTTTCTTTGTAGCGTGCAATCATGGGGGCGACGGCTTCGATAAAGGGGGCCTTATCGGGGTAGATGATTTCCATTCCTTTGGCTTTCATTTCCTCCAGGGAGTTCCTTTCTTCGTCGGCCCAGAGCTTGCGTTGATAGTATTTGGCTTCGTCGGCGGCTTGGGTGAGCCAGGTGCGTTCTTCGTCGGTGAGTTTTTTCCAGGCGGCCAGGCTGATGATGATGACGTCGGGACACATCGTGTGTTCGTTCACCGAATAGTATTTGGCTACTTCGTGGTGGAAAGCGGTGGTGATGGAGGGTGTATTGTTTTCGGCGCCGTCTACTACATTGCTTTGGAGGGCCGTATAGAGTTCGCCCCAGTCTACCGGGGTGGCCGACCCGCCGTAGGCTTTCATCATTTCGACGGCAATGGGGCTTTTTTGGACGCGTATTTTTAATCCTTTCAGGTCGGCCGGGGTATGCACGGGGGTGTGCAGCGTGTAGAAGCTGCGGGCGCCGGAATCGAAATAGGTAAGACCCCGGAACCAATAAGGTTCGGTGGAAGAGAGTATGCGTTCTCCGACCTTGCCGTCGATAACGTGAAAGTATTGTTCGCGTGAACGAAACAAGTAGGGAATGCCGAATACTTTGAACGGGTCGGCAAAGCCTTCGAGGGCGGCGGAGGAGACTTTGGTCAGGTCGAGACTGCCTATTTGAAGCAGTTCGATGCATTGGTTTTCGGAACCGAGTTGGGCGGAGGGGTACAGATCGAGTTTCATTTTGCCGCCGGATAGTTTTTGCAGACGTTGGTTCATATAAACCAACCCCAGATGTACCGAGTGGGTGGGCGAAAGGCCGTGCCCCATTTTCAGCACCCTCACGCTATGTCCGTCGGGACGGCAACCGGCAAAGAGCAGGCAGAGAAGAAGATTGATTCCGAAGAGGCCCGAAAGCCGGAATATTTTCATATCGTATGTAAGATTAACAATTCTTGAGAGACAAATATAAAGATTATTTCGGATTGTGCACGTACACAGACACGCGAAGCGTCGTTATTTTTTTGGATTTCCTGCTTTTTGATTTTCAATACCTGCCTTTTTCGGACTTTTTCTTTTCGTTGAGTCGAAAGACTTATCCGAACCGTCGAAAGACAGAAAAAATTTCGTTGAATGCTTCTTTTAGGATAAACAGGGCATGCCGGATAGAGGTTTTCTCGTTCTTTTTTTGTACATTTGTGGGCAGAATCCACTATCTTATATGATTTTAAAGATAAAAAAATATATTTTACCGGTTGTCTTCCTCCTGGTGTTCTTTTGGATGTTGGGAAGTTGCCGTTCGTCCAAAACGCATCGGCGGATTCCTTTGCCTGCCGGAGAGGCTTGTTTGCCGCAATCGGAAGTGCCTTTTCCGGCGCCTGATTTCAGTTTCTTGTATCCCCGGGATACCTTGGCGCTGTTCGTACCTTATCAAAAGGATATTACGACGCGGTTTACTGCCCGCGACAGGAATGATATCAAAGTGAAGGATCCGAAATTGTTTGCCAGTCATACGACTGAAATTATCGATTTATCGTTATTGCCGGAAAATGAATTTGCTTTTCCGCTGCCGGGGGGCAAGGTGATTTCTCCTTACGGAGGGCGGCGGAAGCATCATTCGGGCGCCGATATTAAAACGTGTGCCAACGATACGATCGTATCGGCATTCGATGGCATCGTACGAATGGCCAAGCCGTATGCGGCTTACGGAAATGTGATTGTCGTGAGGCATTTTAACGGGTTGGAAACGATTTACAGTCATAATTCGAAAAACCTGGTGCAGCCGGGGGATGAAGTGAAAGCGGGTCAGCCTATCGCGCTCACGGGGCGTACCGGACGGGCTACGACCGAACACCTGCATTTTGAGGTGCGTATCAATGGCCAGCATTTCAATCCGAACCTATTACTGGATTTCGATAAGCGGGAACTGAATCGTAAATGCTTGGTGGCTACTGAGAAGGGAAACAGGATTTCTATTCGTTCGGTGGATTTGTTCCCTCATCAACGGGCCGGAGCGTATGATCGTTTCGCTACCCGCTCCGTTTCGCCTTCTTCTGAAGAGGCTGTAGGAAGTGTAGCTGTGAATGCTGCGGGTCAGTCTGCGCAAGGCAAGTTATAACGATTTGGTTTTGTTGGGTGAGCGGGCAACCTACTTCGATAATCTCCCCTGCCTGGAAATATTATTAAATTCTATTACAATATGAAAAAATCACTTGTGTCTTTTTTTCTCTCTGTCTATTACTTGCCGGTTGTTCGAAAGATGAGCCGGAAGAACTTGATCCCGTTCCGGATTATTCTACGGAATGGGAGGAAGCCATCTTTAAAGAAACCGGATGCAAACCTTTGGATGTGGGATCAATTAAGGAGTTTAAGCTATTTACCGATTCGATTCACAATCTGAAATATTTAACCGGATCGAAATATGTAAACGGACTTCAAAGTTTTTGGGTTTCGCAGTATAATAGTTCGGGCGATTGCATATGGGAGGTTATCCAACCGGATAAAAATTATTCTTCTCGCGCCTATGAACCGCATGTACTAAGCAACGGTAGCCTGGTAGTGGGTAAAGTATTGATGGAATCTTTAAATGTCAAAGAAGTGGCGCCGGCTATCATCAGTCAGAAGGGAGAGCCGGTATATGTTCAAATTTATAGCGGGTTTTATTATAATAAAGTAGCTGTTTGCGATCGGTTCTTTATTTGTAGCTCTGAAGGAAATGATATTTTCTTGGTCGAGTCAGCAAAAGAATATGTGGTGCAAATCGATAATTCGGGAAAGGTGATGCGGCAAGGGGCACAGATGTATATCCCCGAGGGGAAAACAGTGTGGCCTACCGATACGACCTACATTAATATGACATCTTCTTTTATCGAAAGGGCATCTCTTTTGAATGGTAAGGTTTGGAACTATCCGGTGGAATTGCCTCAGCATGAAAAATGTACCATGGATATAGCTCTCAACGACGATAAGGTAAAGGCTACTTATTATTTGAGCCGGAATGGAGGAAGCCAAAAGGATATGGTTTCTTATACGCTTTCTTATTATACCGGAAAAACTCCGGTTAAAGTAACGGGAATCGCTATTTTGCCGGAAAAACTAGGATTACAGATTGGCGAAACCGCTCAGTTAAAAGCCGTTTTTTCTCCGGAAGATGCAAGTATAACCTTTGTGGAATGGGCTTCCTCTAATTCGCAAATCGCTACCATCGACGAAAACGGGAATGTGAAGGCTTTGCAAAAAGGTACCTGTACGTTGTCGGCAACCAGTCGGGATGGTGGCTTTAAAGCCGAGTGTGTATTGAAGGTAACAGGCCCGGAAGAGGTTAACGGCATCCACTTCGAAAATGCTCCCGAAGAGTTATTGATCGGCCAATCTTATTCTTTGAAGGCCACCGTTACTCCGGCTACCGCTGTCAATAAGAAGATCAAATGGAGTAGTTCCGATAATCGTTTGGCTTCTGTCAATCAACAAGGGGTCGTGATCGCTCTTCGGAAAGGAACCGTCCGGATTACGGCTGAAACGGAAGAGGGAGCTTTTAAAGCTACCTGTGAAATCAAGACCGTGGGAATCGACAGCTATATTGAAATTGATTTCACGGCACAAATCCAATCTTTCATCAATGGTTATGTAACAGGAAGCATTTATTCCCGACTTATAAACCGAAGCCCGGAGCCTATCAAAGTAACTAAAGTGACTGTAGTGGATAGCGCTACCGGCCTGATCGTGGGCACGGCAGATCCGTCAATTCTTGGGGAGTTATTGCCGGGATATTATTTAAGTGTGGGAGGTAATTTCTATCATGTCTATTATCCTTTATTTGTTTGGGAATACGAATATAAGGGAACGACTTATCAGGCTAGTGAAGCTTTCCTGCTTGGCAATCCATCAAACGCTCCCAGCCCGCAAGCGCAACAGAATATACTGCGTAATTTGCCGCAAAGCTTACCGCCTGCTTCCCAGCTTATCCAGTTGCAACGCCAACGTCAGTAGGAGCGCCATCGTTTTAATTAACTAAATCTAGTAGGAGAAAACAATCACGATTTTCTCCTACTTTTTTTATTCCTCTCCCTTCTCCTTTTTCCTTTTTTCCAAACCGAATCGTTTTTCCTCTCTGTATTTGAATATAATCGATTTCCAGGAATAAATGGAGCTAATCTATCCAAACAACAAAAGGTAATGATTTTTCAGATCATTACCTTTTAGGTGTTAAGTGGAGCTGGAGAGATTCGAACTCTCGTCCAAACGAGGAACTAATCTGCTTTCTACATGTTTATCTTCGCTTAAATTGTCGGGGATGAGCAAGACCGAAGCTACCCACTCTATCCCTTATTCTCTAAATTTTCGCCGGAAACCCGAGACTTGTTTCCGACTATCTCCGATATTGCTGCACCACCTGATCGGAACGCTTCGGAGCCACAGCATCCGGGTGATGTCACGTCCCCGCAACTTTTGCAGGGATTAAGCTTCAATCTACTATACTTCGATTAAGCAGCGAGAGCGTAATTGTTTTCGCCAGTTAATTGTTCGTTGTCTGAGATTTAAGTGCAAGCCAACCACGCACTACATGCTTACAAACCACTTCTACCCGCTGTCAAAACCGGTCAGCCCCGTGATTTGGGTTACAAAGATAATAAATTTTCGGGATACTCGGGCGTGTTATTTCTTTTTTATCACAAGTCAACAGGTATACCTGTATATTTAAATTTTTTTAGCCCTATACTTATGGATAAAAGTTATCATTCGATTATTCGATGGCTCCTATTTCCCGAAACCAATCTTCCGCTCTGTCAGGCCATTCATTGACGGAGGCTCCCGTATTGCGCAAACCGTACCCATGGCCTCCCTGACTATATAAATGGATCCAGGCAGGCACCCCGGCTTCCTTTAAGGCGTAATAATAAAACAAACTGCTATTTATATACGCTTTATCGTCTTCTGCTTGAATCAACATAGTAGGAGGCGTTTCTTTAGATACGGTCAGTTCGGGGGCTAACTGGAAATTCGCGCTATCCAAATAGGCTGGGTAGACCAACAAACAAAAGTCCGGTCTACAACTCAATTTATCGGCGCCGTCTAAAACGGGATAGGCACGCTGTGAAAAATTAGTGCTGAGCATGGCTGCCAAATGAGCACCTGCCGAAAATCCAATAATGCCGATCCGGTGCGGGTCGATGTTCATTTCTTCTGCATGAGCACGCACATATCCCATCGCACGCTGAGCGTCTTGTAATGGGGCCAGATGTTTGGCTTGCCCTTCCCGGCGGGGAACACGGTATTTTAATAAGATCGCTGTTATACCCAGGTTATTCAACCATTCACAAACTTCATCCCCCTCTAAATCGTAGGCCAGGATATTATATCCCCCTCCCGGACAAACAAGGACGGCAGCCCCGCTGGCTAATTCATCCGATGCGTGATAAAAAGTAAGAGTTGGTTCCGATACATTGGTTATGCGTAATACGGATTCCCCACCGACCTTACCTCCCTCCGTATCGGCTTTCTCGATTAATTTTTTTGTTTCTCCCGGCGCTCCTTTCGGAAACAATAAGACGGGACTATCTTGGGCCATAACTAAATGTGAGGTACATAAACACATAAAAACTAAAGTTGTCCATATTCTCCCCATACTACATATTTGTTAAATTTACTTCGATATAAATTGAGCTAAAACGCAACGAATATATACATCTTATTTGATTTATCCAATGAATTCCAGTAAATACCTCTTCCTTTCGCTCGACCTACTCCTTATGCTTTTTTCCTCAAGCTTATTATCCCGACGTCCGTATAACCCCCAGAAAGGAGCCGTTTGCATAAACCAACTCCTTCTCTCCTGC
>DBFJSK010000142.1:0-2823 GCA_048403675.1 Tannerellaceae bacterium
GTGGCGGCCATGAGCGACAGGGCCGCCACGCTGATAGATGTAAAGATTTTTTTCATATAAATTCGATTTATAATGTTTAGTAAATCCAGACAAAGGTATTAATATAAATAAAAACATCAACGTTTAGCAGAGATAAAAATCGGTGTTTTTTACATCGGGGGGATAAAATGAGGTTTGCTGAAAGCCGCTGATTTTTCAGCACTCCGGCTTTCTCGACTGCCTGTGGAAAAGGGGAGGTTTGAATGGGAGGCGGCTATCTGTGTTCTGTCTGAAATTTAGTTGAAAAAAGAGCTTCATCCTCTAAAAGAACAAGCACCGCTCGGTTAAACTGTCAAGTGTGAACGCTCGAAGATAAATTACCGTATCCCTACGAGGTTTATCAAACATAGCCTTATTCTTGCCGAAGTTGAAGTGAAAGTCACGGCCAAGCGGACTGGTATTCTTGGGGCTGATGAAACGATATATGGTAAGATCACCTGTTATATTCTTTCAATTTCTGTCTGTTTTTTCAGGGTTTTATCGTAAGTTTGTCTTGAATTAGAATGTACAATCAATTGGAAAGGGAAAGTATGGATAAGAAACATGAGGAGAGCCTTTGCTGGATACATCAAGGACATAATGTGCGTAGCGTACGCGAAGCGAACGGAATGGAAATTGAAGTGCTGGCTTCGAAACTGGGGCTGAGCGTAGACGATTTATATGGGTTGGAAGCCAGACGCCGGATCGAGCAGGAGTTGCTGGTAAAGATAGCCGCTATTCTCAGCGTTCCGGTGGAAGTATTGGAAGAAAAGGAAGAGCCGATTCCGATGTATGAAACCCATACCAATTATAAAACGACTTTTATCAAAAACGGTTCGGTGAACGGCACGAGCGAGAATGGGGGCGCCCATTGGGAACATACCACTTTTCATGCCTCCCCAACGATTCATCCCATCGATAAAATGGCCGAACTTTTGGAACGGATGCTTACCTATAATGAAAACCGTATCCAGGAACTGGAAAAAAAGTCAGGGGGGCCGGAAGAGAAATAATCTTTCAATCGTTTGCGGCCACATATTTTTCCGCGAAAAAATAAAAAACGCGTAAGTTCCGGCGTAAAGCTAGGGAACAGGCGCGTTTTTATTTTAGTTGTTTACGTCTTTTCTCCCTGGGAGAAAAAAGAAAAAGGGCGTGTCACGAAAAAGGCCTCTCAAGAGAGCGGATATTCTTCAAAAGCATACAGCACCGTCGACAAATACCGCTCGCCGGTATCGGGTAGCAAAGCTACGATTTGTTTGCCGGCGTTTTCCGGACGACGCGCCAGTTCCAATGCGGCATACACGGCTGCACCTGCCGAAATCCCTACCAACAATCCTTCCTGTTGAGCCAGTTCGCGGCTGGTACGAATAGCGTCGTCGTTGGTTATGCGGATAATTTCGTCCACCACTTCCGGGTTGTAAGTTTGCGGAATAAAGCCTGCTCCGATCCCTTGTATTTTATGCGGGCCCGGCTGCCCCCCCGACAAGACCGGCGAATCGTTCGGCTCTACCGCCACGATCCGAATCGAGGGATTGTGCTTTTTCAAACCGGCTCCTACGCCGCTGACGGTGCCCCCGGTACCTACCCCCGCTACGAATATATCCACCTTTCCGTCGGTATCGCGCCAGATTTCTTCGGCTGTGGTACGAATATGTACCGCCGGGTTAGCCGGATTCTCGAATTGTTGTAAAATAACGGAACCTGGCGTAGCATCACGCAGTTCCTCTGCTTTGGCAATAGCCCCTTTCATCCCTTCGGCGCCCGGCGTCAATACCAGTTCGGCTCCCAGCGCTTTCAGTAAATTACGCCGTTCTACGCTCATGGTATCGGGCATCGTCAGCACCAGCCGGTAGCCTTTGGCCGCCGCTACGAATGCCAGCCCTACGCCTGTGTTGCCGCTGGTGGGTTCGATCAGGGTGGCGCCGGGTTTCAGCACCCCTTTGGCCTCGGCGTCTTCGATCATCGCCAGGGCGATCCGGTCTTTTACGCTGCCCGCAGGATTGAAATATTCCAGTTTCCCGATCACGGAGGCTTTCAATCCTTTACTCTGATTGAAATTGCTAAACTCCAGTAGCGGAGTGTTGCCGACCAGGTCGGTCAGCTTTTTTGCTATTTTTGCCATACTGTATAGAATAAAATGTGTCTAATTATATGAACAAAGATAGCGGGATAAAAAGTTATCGGAAATACCCCGATTAGGGTATTTTTTAGCGTTAGACAGGGTATCTGTTTTTTTTATCGATCGATAGGCGCTCGCCGACAGCCTTCCGGCAGTGTGGATGAACCAAATTAATTTAAATCGTATTCGAATAACAGAGGGATTTAACCTGTTTGTTTAATCCGGACAAACAAAAAATAGTCGAAATTAGGTTGGAGAAACGATTTGCGGTTTAGTCGGAATGCATTTACTTTTCTTTTGACGGATTCCATCTGCTTCTCAATCCAATAATATCCTCTATTAATTCGTCTTTGTTTTTAGGTGAAAAAGAGGTGATGACTACTTGTGTGCCTTCGTCCCATACGTATTGGTCGCCATACCAGATACGTGCGGTCAGCCAAGGCTGATAATCCTCCAGTGGCCACGTACAAAAATAGTTGTTTCTGTACGTGTGGGTTGTCATACAGGTTTTTACCCAAAGGAGAGCTTCTTTATCAGGGGGCAGCGTGGTGGCTTGCACCCAATGAGCGGCATGGGTGTAGACGGTTTTAAAGTCATGCGCCGTTTGATAAGTGATTTGTAATTGATACGGAGAAAAGGAAGGACAGGTTACTTCATAGTATACGGTGTAAGGCTGATTTTCTTTC
>DBFJSK010000143.1:0-4730 GCA_048403675.1 Tannerellaceae bacterium
ACTCCGACTCACTTTTCTCTCGGCAGGAATGGTTAAAAGATATTGGAAGTACTCCGAATCATTCTTAGATTGAAAATAATATTCAGTACTTTTTTGTATTCCGTCATACCATCCAATCAAAAGGCTATCATTGTAATCATACATGTCTTCTACAATCTCATTATTTAATGTTGGCAATGTTTTTACATAGCTTCCATCTAATCGATATACTTTTATTATACGGTCAAAAAGTAAATAGCAATAAAGCTTTTTCGTCTTTTTATCAAAGACAACTGAACCCACACTATGATATTCTTCGGGACCAGGGCCCTGACGATGTATTACACGAGCTATTTTACCGGAATAGTCAAAAAGCAATATAGAGCCTAGATCATTGTTGGTAAATATAATATAATCATCACTTATACATTGGGGCCTTCTATTCTTTAACAAACAGATTGTATCTGTTTCCAAGGGAATATATTTTACATGGGCAATTTCTTGCAAAGTAATTTTTTTCCATTCATACTTTTGAGTTAAATCGATAGAAGAGCTTGAATTACCTCCTTTATTTACACAACCAACTAGAAGTATTACAGAAATAGACAATTGGATAAATTTGTTTTTCACCTTAATCATAATAATGATAAAATTAATTTATTCCGTTTCTCTTAAAGAGAAACGGAATATTGACTAATAAATTCAGGAGTGTTTACTATTATCCTTTACTGATTCGTCGCTATTGTCTAGCCCGTTAAACTCAGCACAACCACATCCACAGTCTGCTTGATTTCCACCCTTTACTTTATTCAAGTCTCTTTTCTCCAATCTGACCACTTTGTTTAATTTCAGCTCTTCCATAATAAAACGTTTTAAAACGTTAATATCTTTTATACATAAACGCATTCCGGAGAATACAGGTACCCGTAGCATAACGGGATTACACCCGTCCGTCACTTCAAAAGTGATCTGCAAGGTGTTGGTTAAAGAACTTTCCATATCTTCGGCAGTTATCCCGCACATCGTATGTTCCCAAGGCGTAGTATCCACCCTGCCGTAGGTTTTCAGGTAAGCTAACTTACGTTCATAATAAGCTCTGTTCGTATAAAGGGAACTTTCCTGATCCGCAGAAGTCGCATTTTCTGCCAAAGTAACCGTCGCTTCCCTCTCTTCCGACAACTTACTTATTTGCCTAGACCCGGTTTCAGACGCCGGCGCGTCCGGATCTTTTCCCTCCTGCGCCAACAACCTGGACATTTGCCCCGGAATCAAAGACAGATAACGACGCGATTTGGTATAGAAATAATAATTAGGGGCGGAAGCTATGATCAACTGTAGTTTTTTCATACGCCAATTTTTTGTTTATGCAAGAAGGTTTAGTTATAAGCTGCTGGAACTTTTCAAAAATAAGAAAATAAATTTACTTATTCAACAAATATTCATTTATTTCAATAAATATTTCCACCCGCTCCCAGCCCGCCCCTTTGCTACAATATGTACGCACATTTTACTAAAATCAATTTTCAATAAAATGCCATTATCCTGCTCGCAAGAGGTAAAAATCAGTTCTTTTAATTCCCCGTAAAGCTGATGCGCAGCCAAAGTTTCTCACAATTGTTCCGATGTATATGAATGCGTTAAATAACCGGATACAAGCGGGTGCGCACAAAAATAAGTATCCGGATCATCCGGACAATCGCCATTATAAACTCGCGTACAATAAAGGGTACCGGTAGATTTTTCGAACGCGTACAACACATTCTTTCCTTCCGTTTCCGTTTGGAAATCATCATACAGTTCGACAGCGGTTATAAAAATATAGTCTTTACTTTCCTGGCCGTAGCCAAGTGCAAGAGGAGGATGTGGCGCATGAACGGAAGGAAGAGGGGTAAAAACCGGCGCTAAAGTTTGCCGGCAGGGCAGTTGCAAGGCTGTATCCAGGGAAGAATCGGACAGATAATACCGATCAAATTGAAAAGTAAGCATAGGCTCAACGAAGCCTCGACCGATACGGCCCACGTGGGGCCTATACTTCACCTGGGCGCGGGGTATGCTTTTTTCAGCAGGGATCGCGTCCCTCGCTCCGGTCAGGGTAAAGTGCCGGTCTTAGACAAGAAGTAAATAGAGGAAAGAGGCTTTTATCGTATAAATCCAACAAAGTAATCAACTATCGCTATAATCGCCCGATACTTATTGTCATTTTCTTAAAAAGCGCTCCCAACCATTTCCATTTTCATGCTTATGCAATCCGAATTTCATAAGCATCCATTTCCAATTACACTGGCATGCAATTGAAATTACACTGCGATCCATTTTTACATTTACATAAACTGTTAAAAAACAACCTGTTACAAAACGAGAACTGAGAGCTGAAATAACCGATAGATCGTGTAATTTTTTCTTTTTAAAATCGGGCGGAAATACCACCCCCACCCGAATACAAATCAGATACGATTGAGATACGATCCCGATACAAACTTTTCCTGAACCGCACACAAAGTCCGCATACCGCCCCCACTTCTCAAATTCCTCCCAGCCTTCCGCCGGCTCCTTCCAACCGTTCCCTGACCACCTTCGTATACGCCCGTGAGACCGGCACCTCTTCCTCCGTCAGCCCGACAGAAAGACGATAGCCGGCCGCACTGCCGCCGACCTTCACAATCCGGTTCACATTCACCACATACGCCCGATGGCAGCGGATCAGAGCAGGAAAATCTTTCAGCGCCTCTTCCATCTGTCTCAACGTAGCCCGTAATAATTTCTGTCGAAGCCGGCCGTTCTGCACATACCGCACCTTTACATAATTCCCTGCGGCCTCAATAAACAACAAATCCTCGGGAGAAATCGTAAGACTTTCACGCGTAGAACCTGCAAGGGAAAGCCGCACATCAGGCACAACGCGCTCCTTTTCCGTGGCCCTTGCCGTAGCCGTCTCCCCCTCCGCTTCCGTTTCCGTCGGGCAAGGAAGCGACTGCTGCGCCAACCGGGCCTTTTCCGCCAACCGGTTATTCAATTCCTGTACCTCCGAAAGCCGGGCCTGGAGCGCCGCCGAACGCAACATAAAAAACGTAACCGCCAGCGGCAACGGGCTCAAAATCAAAACCGATAATAACAAATTGCCCACGAATCGCAACCACCCCGACGGCAGCCCTCCGGATACGATCGTCCAGAAAAGCAAAAGCATACCGGCCGTACAAAGCCCGATCGTAAACAACAAAAGTACCTGGTTAAGCAGATTTTTCCCTATCGTCCATGACTGCGGCTCGTAATAACGGGGAAACAAGCCAGGCAACCCGATCAGAACTCCCACCAAGCCGGCCAACGAACCCAACCCGGAAAACAAAAGCACCCCGACCCGCGTCCACCCCGCGGCAGAGGAAATGCCGAAAGGCTGAAATACACAAAGCACGAACATCACGATTCCCCAAACCACAGCAATCGTATGCCACGGACGATAGTTCTTATGCGAATAAGGAGTACGAAGATAATGCAAAAACGATTCGAACATAAGCTCTTCCCCGCGCTTACTGGGGCTTTCCTTTCCCGCTTCGGACAGCCTTTTGGTAGTCTACCCAGCTATCGTATCCTTTGTCGAGGTTATAAACGGTATAGCCCTTTTGCACCAATTGGCTGGCAGCACGGCGGCTGCGCACTCCCCCTTTACAATAAACGGCTACCGGACGCGATTTGTCGAGCAGAGAATCGGCGCGGGCCGCAAAATCGGCCTGTTTGACGTCCAGATTAGCCGCGTCCGGAATGGCACCCGCCGCATATTCGGCCGGCGTGCGGACATCAAGCAACTGGATGCCGGAATCCGACTGTAGAAGCTGCTCGAACCCTTCCGGATCGTACGACTTAAACGGAGCACCACAGGCAGCCAGACAGAGGCAGAAAAAAAGACTCCGGATGATTTGTTTCATAATCCCATCTATTGATTGTTCGGGGGCAAATGTAGGAGATTAATTTAAAACGAGCAGAAAAAAGAGACGAAAAACGGCACGGTAAAGTCCACCAAAATACCGTGGAAGATAGCCACAAAGACCAAATCTTTACCGCAGTAACGCGTAATAATAGGCAAGGTAGTATCCATCGTGGTAGCGCCGCCGGCCGAGATAGGCGCCAGACGGCCGAAATATCTCACGAACAAAGGCGCACCCAACAAGGCCAATATTTCCCGGATAATATTGGCAATCAAAGCGATGGTACCCAATTCCGCCGCCATTTGCGCCCCCAGGGAGGGCGCTTTCAGTTCGGTAATCAGGATAGACGAGAGGGAATAGTAGGCAAAACCGCTGCCTACCGCCATACAATCGGCTACGCTCCATTGGGTAAGCAAGAGGCTGACCAGGGCCGAAAAGGCAAGCGTGCCCACGATCGTGGAAAGAGGAACCCATAAGAGTTTGGGGCGGATGCTACCCAGAATTTCTTTCAATTTTTTATCGCTTCCGATGCTGAGTCCTACCTGAAACATCAACAGATAGAGTACATAAACCGTGATGTCGTTCTGAAGCATCCCATCCGGTAAGGCGCCGCTCCATCCCAACAAGCAACCCAGGGCGAAAAAGCCCACTACGATCAAACTTCCTTTCATGCGTCCCTCCTTTCTTTAAAGAAGAAATGATAAACGGCAGCCGCAGCCAGTACGCTGCCGGCCGTGGTAAAGAGGGCGATCAGCAAAGCTTGTCCGCCCAAACGGCCCAGGTTATTCACGATCGCTTCGTTAGAGCCTACCGATAAGCCGAGCAGGAAAA
>DBFJSK010000144.1:0-10878 GCA_048403675.1 Tannerellaceae bacterium
TGGGAGGACAAGGGTTACGCGATTTCTATATCGTAAAGGGCTTCGGTCGGTTTTTATTTTCCCGAACGTCGTTTGCGGGCTTCCCGGTCGGACATGCTGCGACGCCAGGGTTTTTCGCCGCGGGGGCTGTCCCAGTCATTGTCGGAGCGGCTACTGCTTTTGCTTCCTTTGCGGGTGCTTTTGAAGCCGCCGCGTTTGCCGCCGCGTGCGCTACCTTCTCCTTTTCCTTGGGCGGGTTCTACCGAGATGCGGCGACCGTCTACTTCATAGCCGTTCATGCTGTCCATCAGGCGCTGGGCTTCGTCGGATTCTGCTTCGAAGAAGGAGAAGTTGTCGCGCAGGTCGATCTTGCCGATCCGGACTTTGCCCGGTACGCACCGGTTAATCAGTTCGATCAGTTGGTTGGGGTAGAGGCCGTCGGTTTTTCCGAAGTTAATGAAGAAACGGGTGAATCCTTCTTCGGCTTCGTGACCGCGCCGGCTGCCGCGTTCGCTTTTTTCGCCGCGTGCCGAGCGTTCGTCTACTACTTCGATTTCGTCGGCGTCTTTGTAGTAGTCGATCATGCGGTTGAATTCCAGCGATACCATGCGTTTGATAATGTCTTCTTTATCGAGCCATTCCAGTTTGCGGTAAATGGAGGGCATCAGGCCGGCGATTTCATCTTCGTTTACTTTTACTTTTTCAATCTGATCGACGAGGTTGAAGAGTTGCTTTTCGCAAATGGCTTGGCCGCTGGGCATTTCGCCTTTTTCGAATTTTTTATTGATGATCCGTTCGATCTCGCGGATTTTTCCTTTTTCTTTTACGTGACAGATGGAGATCGCGATGCCTGTTTTGCCGGCTCTGCCGGTGCGTCCCCTACGGTGAGTGTAGGATTCTACTTCGTCGGGCAATCCGTAGTTGATGACGTGCGTCAGGTCGTCTACGTCGAGGCCGCGGGCGGCTACGTCGGTGGCTACCAGCAGTTGCAGGTTCTTGATACGGAATTTCTGCATCACGTAGTCGCGTTGGGCCTGGCTCAGTTCGCCGTGCAAGGAGTCGGCGTTATAGCCGTCCTGGATCAGCTTGTCGGCGATTTCCTGGGTTTCTTTGCGGGTGCGGCAGAAAATGATGCCGTAGATGTTGGGATAGTAGTCGGCGATCCGTTTGAGGGCCAGGTATTTGTCCTGGGCGCGGACCATATAGTAGATGTCGCGTATATTTTTGTTTCCTTCGTTTTTGTTCCCGATAACGATTTCTTTGGGGTTCTTCATGTATTTGTGCGTGATGCTGGCGATTCCCTGGGGCATCGTGGCCGAGAAAAGCAGCATGTTGCGGGTGGAGGGTACTTCGGCCAGGATGGCGTTGATGCTGTCGGTAAAGCCCATGTTCAGCATTTCGTCGGCTTCGTCGAGGATCACGTTTTTAACGTGGCTCAGGTCGACGGTCTTACGGTTCATCAAATCCAGGAGGCGTCCCGGGGTGGCTACTACTACGTGTACTCCGCGTTTAAGGGCTTTGATCTGGCTTTCGATACTCGATCCGCCGTAGACGGGGAGTACTTTGAGGTTGTCGATGTATTTGGAATAATCGTTCAGATCGTCGGCGATTTGCAAACAGAGTTCGCGGGTAGGACAGAGTATAAGTGCTTGGGGCTGATAGAGGGGCACGTCGATTTTTTGCAGGATAGGAATTCCGTAAGCGGCCGTTTTGCCTGTTCCTGTCTGCGCGAGGGCGATTACGTCGTTGTCTTCTCCCAGTAAGAAAGGAATCACTTCTTCCTGTACGGGCATGGGCGACTCGTAACCCATTTCTTGGATTGCCTTCAATATGGGTTCGGCAACCCCTAATTCTTCAAATGTTTTCAAAATATGCGCTGTTATAATAAATACCAATTCACAAAGATAGGGAATTTATCCGGATTGGTCTTAGTATAACAATATATCTTTGAGCTTGGCCCGTTTCTTTTCCGTAAGATTTAATTTTTTTGACAAGAATTTGTCCACCGAGCCGTAGTCTTTGCGTATTTTATGGAAAGTTAACTCCATCAGGCTTTCGTTGGCCGTGAGCAATACGGTGATTGATTCCTGCGCATCGGTGTCGAGGTTGCGGGCCAGATAGGCCAGGTGGCTCAGGTTGATGTAGTCGTTGGAAGCGATGTAGTCTTTGAGTATGGTTTCTTCCGGCATGTCGAGGGCGCATAAGAGCATGGCGGCCATAAAGCCGGTGCGGTCTTTCCCGAACGAACAGTTGAAAAGAATGGGGTAATTGTCGGGATTCTGAAATTCGTCGAGGGCCCGGGCGAAAGCTTCGGTATTGTCGGTAACGAATTGCAGGTATTGATCTTGCATATAAACGATCGCATCGCCTTTGCGCATCTGTCCTTCGCGGATACGATCGGGTATTTCCCGCATCCGGCCGGTGGAAACGGGGATGTGTACGATTTTGGCTTTGTTGTAACGGATAGGGGCGGCTACGATTTCGCTGTCGGTGCGCAGGTCGATAATGGTTTTGATGCCCAGGTTGTCGAGGCGGATGGAGTCCCATTCGCTGAGGGAAGAGGGTTGGCCCGAACGGAATATTTTTCCCCACCGGGTGGTCTTTTTGGCCGTATTGGTGTAGCCTCCCATGTCGCGCAGGTTTTGTACGCTGTCGGTAGCTACCCAGCGGGCGCCCACAATTTTACGGTAGCGATTGTTGAATACCAGTTCGAAATATTTGCGGGTGATATTGTCGTTGGTGATGTAGGTGGCTACTCCTTGGTTAATGTGGGCGTAAAGGGCCGGATTGCTCGTGTCAAAATGGTCGGGGCTGTCGGAGACGTACATTTTCACCACTCCTTTCAGGGGGGGATCCGTTTCCCATTTGAGGATGTAGTTGCCAATGTCGTCGCGCAAACAGAGCGCCCGTATTTCGGGCGGCGTGGATGTACAACTTAGGCACAACGCGACGCTGGCCAGCAGAGAAAGAATCTTTCCAAACATTGTTTCTATAATAAGCTTTCCCTACAAAGATAATAAAACCCTCCTATTCATGCTAGGGAGTTAATGATATTTAAGAGTGTGACTGGTAAGCAACTGCAAATTCTTTTGAAATGTAGTTGGAATAGCTTTTGCATACTTCCGTGGCCAGGTCGATTCCGGTGCGGATGATTTTTTCCCAGGTGGCCTCGTCGAGGCTAGCCAGGTCGTCGTAGCCGACATTGTATTTCAGCAGCCCGTAGATGAGGCCGGCGTTGAAATTGTCGCCGGCGCCGATCGTGCTTAGGGGTTGGATGGGGGGGACGTCGAAGTGTTTTTTCCAGTCGCGGGTGAACAGGTTGACGCCGCCGGCCCCGTGGGTGGATATGAATTGGGGGCAATAGAACCGGATATGTTCTTCGTAGACGTGGCGGGTATCGGTTTTTCGGAAAATATTGATGAAGTCTTCGTCCGATCCGCGTACGATGTCGGCATATTCTAGGTTTTCCAGAATGGTGGATGTCAGCCGGATAGCTTCATGAACATGGGCTTTGCGGAAGTTCGGATCGTAATAAATGATCGCTTTTTTCTCGCGGGCGTGTTGCAGGAATTCAACCATGCGTTCGCGTAAGACCGGATTTAACGAATAGTAAGAGCCGAAGATGAAAATATCGTCTTTTTCGATGGGCGGCAGGGGCACTTCCAGGCGTTGGGCCGGGTAATCTTTGTAGAATATGTAATTGGCGTTCTGGTCTTCATCGAGAAAGGCAAGGGAAACTGGGCTTTTTCCATCCGGAAAACGGTCTACATAATCGGTGCCGAGGTGGTTCTCTTCCATGAACCGGCGGATAATTTCGCCTACCCGGTCGTTGCCTAATTCGCTGATAAAAGAAACCGGTACGCCCAATCGTCCGAGGGAAATCAATCCGTTGAATACGGAGCCGCCCGGTACGGCCGCGTGAGGTTGATCGTTTTTGAAAATAATATCCAAAATCGTTTCACCGATGCCAATTACTTTTCTCATGGATTATTCGTTTTTGCTTTGTTCGCGGCTTTTGGAACCCAGGTAGCCGCCGTGGTGCCGTTTGGCATAATCTTTATTGGTGAAGTGAATGCGCTGCATAGTGCCTATGACGAGAATATCGCCGATAACGGTCATGACGGTGGTCGATGTGGTGGGCGTCAGTCCGAGCGGACACACTTCCTTCGGGGCTCCGGTTTCGAGGCAGACGGTGGCCTCGGCCGCCAGCGGACTGTCGGAACGGCTGGTAATGACGATGAAAGGAATATCGGGCACCAATCCGCGGGTGAGCTGTACCAGTTCGAGCAATTCGCGGGTTTTACCTGAGTTGGAGATCAACAACATGATGTCGTTGTCGCGCACGATGCCCAGGTCGCCGTGCTGGGCTTCGCTGGGATGCAGGAAAAAAGCGGGCGTGCCGGTAGAACTGAAAGTGGTTGCTATGTTCATAGCAATCTGACCGGCCTTTCCCATGCCGCTGGTGATAAGCTTGCCCCCTTGTGCGTGTACCTGTTTTACAATAAGGCTGACTGCTTCTTCGTATCCTCCGCTGACCGGGATATTGCGCACGGCCTCGGCTTCCTGCTGAAGTATAGACTGAATAGCTTCGTTTATCATATCCGATAGAGCTGTTTTACAACGTTAATGGTGTCGAGTTGGTTCCGCCTATCCGAAGGGTATGGAGGAAGTTCGCTCAACTAGTCTACAAAAATAGGCTATTTTAATCGGACTGGCATAAGAACAACGTTTTTTTCTCGCTTTTAAATGGAAGGGGGCGGCAAAAGAAGGGCGGCGGAGAGAAAGAATGCCGGTTGCGGTGATTGATTTTCCCGGCACCGGCATTCGCTTTGACACCTGATTTAACGATCTGTTTTTACGGAAGTGATGTAAAATGTCTTGGTATAGTAATCGTGTCCGGACGCATTGGAGGCGGTAACCGATACATAATGCGTACCCGTCGTTGTAAATTCAACGGCTTTGAATAAGTTCGGATGTTCGATAAAGGAGGCATCGCCGGGATAGGGAATATCCGACAAGATACCGTCGCTTTCCCACGAACAACTTACCGTGGGGTCGTCTACCACGACTTGTACGGTGTATTCCCCGGCCGGTTGCTGGTATTGGAACATCACAATATCGGAGATCACGGGCATTTTCCGCGCAGTGGCTTGGCCGGAAAGTTCGCTGGTTGCGGAACGTTCGGCGGCCTCGTTGGCCGGATCGGCAGTTGGAGAATAGGGGACGGTAGCCGATACGTGCGGCAGACTTGCGAAAGAAGCCAGGCAAAGAGCCGTCAGGAAAGAAAGCAATGATTTTTTCATTTTACTTACAATTTGGATGTTTGACAATAGGTTATATGAACAGGCGCCCCGTTTGCTGGCGCCGGGTGATTGTATCGGATTTGGAAGTTTTCCAAAGATACTTGTTTTTGCGGGGGGTACGGCATAAGAAACAGCTTAATTTCAAGAAAAACATGCCGGGAAGAAATCCCGGGGCAAAAAGGAGCGGGGGAGCAAGATCGGCAAGCAGGGGAGAAGAGCCTCCGAAAGAAGGGTGGGGCCGGGTGGTTATTCTCATAATTAATATAACTTTGTGGCCTCAAACAAACGAAAAGAACATGGAGTATCTTTCACATACCCTGCCGAACGGTCTGCGGATGGTTCATCTTCCGGTCGATTCGCCTGTTTCCTACTGCGGTTTTGCCGTCAATGCCGGCACCCGGGATGAAAAAAACGGCGAATTCGGTCTGGCTCATTTTGTAGAACACATGGTGTTTAAAGGCACCGGCAAGCGCAAGGCCTGGCATATCCTCAACCGGATGGAAAACGTGGGCGGCGAGTTGAATGCCTATACCACCAAAGAGGAAACCTTCGTTTATTCCGTTTTTATGGAAGAACACTACAGCCGCGCCTTCGAATTGATGGCGGATCTGCTTTTCGACTCCCGTTTTCCAGCCGCCGAAATCGAAAAAGAGGTAGAGGTCATCCTCGACGAAATCAATTCCTACGAAGACAGTCCCTCCGAACTCATTTTCGATGAGTTCGAGAACCAATTGTTCCAGGGGCATGCCTTGGGTCATCATATCCTGGGCGACGAAGCCTCGCTGCTTCGTTTCGGTTCCGAAACCGGACGTTCGTTCATGCGACGATATTATACACCGTCGAATATGGTCTTCTTTTCCATGGGACGCAAAGATTTCGGACGTATCGTCAAGCGGGCCGAAAGTCTGCTGGCCGGCATCGATTTCCCCACCGCCGATCGCCACCGCGTAGCTCCCGAATGGATCGAACCTACGGTAAAACGGGTGCATAAAGATACACATCAATCGCATGTGCTGGTAGGCGGCCGCGCCTATAGCATGTTCGACGAGCGTCGCGTTCCGCTTTTCCTGCTCAATAATATATTGGGAGGGCCGGGCATGAATAACCGGCTGAATGTGTCCTTGCGAGAAAAACACGGATTGGTATATAATGTGGAATCGAACGTGGCTTCGTATACGGATACGGGCTTGGCGAGCATCTATTTCGGCACCGATCCGAAAAACCGCGAAAAAGCTTTGGCCTTGGTGCATCGCGAACTGGCCCGGCTGCGCGAAAATACCTTGTCCGCCAGCCAACTGGCCGCTGCCAAAAAGCAAGTAATCGGCCAATTGGGGGTGTCGGGCGATAACCGCGAAGGGCTCTTTCTGGGCTTAGGCAAAAGCTATCTGCACTATAACCGCTATGATACGCTTCCCGAAGTGTTTGAAAAAATCGAACGGCTGACGGCCGCGGAAATACGCGACGTGGCCAATGAAATATTCGCCCCCGAACGCCTGTTCAGCCTGATTTACGAATAAGAACGGCGGCGTTCGGGTGAAACCCTACCACCACCCACTCACGAAGCCGCCCCAGGCTGCCGTTACCAACATTCCGCCTTATCCTTTAGCTCCGGAATCCTGTTTTTATCGAATACAGGGCTTTTGACGCCTGCCCGTTTTTGCTTCACATAGTCGGCGAGTAACAAAAACGCCTCCCGACTAAGCAATGAAATGGCAATCAGGTTGCAAATCGTCATAAAAGCCATCGTAATATCGGCCAGGCTCCACGCCAGGTCGAGACTGGCCAGCGCGCCGAACATCACCATGCCGCCCACCAGTACCCGGTACAAAAACAACACCCAGCGGCGGGGCGTGATAAACCGGATATTCGCCTCCCCGTAATAATAATTTCCGATGATGCTGCTGAATGCAAACAACAGAATCGCGATCGCCACGAAAATGCGGCCGCTGCTGCCGATTTCATTATGCAGTGCATCCTGCGTGAGTTGAATGCCGTTCACGCTCCCGTCGAGCGGAGCTCCGCTGAACAAAATGATAAAGGCCGTACAGGTACATATAATCAATGTATCGGTAAATACGCCCAGCGTCTGGATCAACCCCTGTTTCACCGGATGCGTAACCGAGGCGGTAGCCGCTACGTTTGGAGCCGATCCCATCCCGGCTTCATTACTGAACAAACCCCGTTTGATGCCCTGCATCAAAGCGGCGCCCACGCCGCCCCCGGCTACCTGTTCCCAGCCGAACGCATGGCTGACGATCAGTTCGAGTACCGCCGGCAGTTCCTTTATATTGTAAAGAACGATACCCAGCGCCAAAGCAATATACCCCAATGCCATGACCGGTACGATGATGCTGCTGACGCTGGCTATCCGGTGAATGCCGCCGAAAATGATGCCCAGCGTGCCGATCGTCAGGATCACCCCGATCACGACATGATCGATGCCGAACGCCCGCTCCCAGGCGGCACAAATGGTATTGCTTTGCACCGAATTGAAAGCAAACCCGAACGTAATACTAATCAGTACGGCGAACAATATCCCCATCCAGCGCATCCCCAGCCCGTTTTTCATATAATAAGCCGGGCCGCCGATAAACGAATCCTTCCCTCTGATTTTATACAATTGCGCCAGCGTCGATTCCACAAACGCGCTCGAAGCTCCCAGCAAGGCGATAATCCACATCCAGAAAACCGCCCCGGGACCGCCAATGGCAATGGCCGTGGCCACTCCCGCCAGATTGCCCGTGCCTACGCGGCTGGCCAGCGACACGGCAAAAGCCTGAAACGAGGAAATATGCTTTTCCTTGTGTTTGCCTTTGGCGGCCGAATCGCCCAGCAAGCGTACCATTTCGCCGATCAGGCGGAACTGCACGAAGCGGGTTTTATAAGAAAACCATATCGCACATCCCAATAACATACTAATCAGAATATACGACCAGAGCACATTGTTCACCGCGCTAATCCATTCGTTTACTATCTCCATCTTTTTTACTTTTAGAAGCAAAAACAGAAACCGCCCCGTGCAGAAAGAAGCTTGTTTGCCTGGATGCGGAGAAGGGGACTCGTTTTTGCTGTTGAAAGCAAAGGTAGAATTTTTTTCATTTTCGGTGTAACCATTTTCTTTAAACCGTCGTCTTATATTTAAACAAACTGAAAGAAAAAGCAGGACTGGCCATCCCGGCGGGTTTTTCAGGAAATAAACAGCAAACAGACATGAAAAGTATAGTAATGGGAATCATGCTGATATGCGGCATGATACAGGGCGTTTTCGCCCAACAACTCGAAATCGGCGGCAGGGTATGCGAAGCCGGCGCCCGGCAGGCGTTGGAATTTGCCAACGTCGTACTCCAACAAAAAGATTCTACCTTTATTACCGGCACCACGACCAACGCCAAGGGAAATTTTATTTTAAAACATGTCAAACCGGGCGACTACCTGCTAGCCGTTTCCAGCCTGGGATACGAAACCAAATACATCGTGCTGGATGGTTGTTCCCAAAACGTAGCCCTGGGCGAGATCCTGCTTGGCGACGCTGCCGTGTCGCTCGACAACGTAGTGGTAAGCGCCGCCAACCAGCGGAGCACGCTCGACCGCAAAATCGTTTTTCCTTCCGACCGTCAGCTCAAAGCCTCTACCAACGGCGTGAACCTGCTCGACCAGCTCATGTTGCCCCGCATCGTGGTGAACCAGATGAATAATGAAATAAGCGTGCCGGGGGGCGGCGAGGTACAACTGCGCATCAACGGCGTCAAAGTGGAAATTCAGGATATTAGAGCCATTCAGCCGGCCGATATTATCCGGGTGGAGTTTCACGACAATCCGGGCCTGCGGTACGGCAATGCCGAGGTGGTACTCGATTATATCGTGCGACGTCCGGACACCGGCGGTAGTCTGAGTACCGATCTGCTGACGGGCCTGAACGCATTATGGGGACAATATTTCGTATCCGGCAAGGTAAATCACAAACAATCGGAATTCGGAGCTTCTTACAATTTCGGTCCGCGCGACTTCTACGAACTGTCGAGGGATAACGAAGAACTATTCCACCTGGCCGATGGTACCACGCTCCATCGTATCGAGCAAGGCGAGCCCGGGCGCATCAAATTTTTTATGCATAATCTGAATCTGAATTACAGCAACCAGTCGGATGCATATCTGTTTAACGTGGCGTTTCGCTACGGGAGCCGTATTTCGCCCAAAGAAGACTACCTGGGCATCTTATCGAATGTAGCCAATCCGGCCGATCGGGTTTCGATGATCGACCGTACCGACGAACGGTGGGATCGTCCGGCGTTGGATCTTTATTATCAACGCAACCTGAAAAACGACCAGACACTCGTGTTCAACCTGGTAGGTACCTACAGCAGCGAAAAGTCGAAACGTTTGTATCAGGAAAGCCGCGACGAACTTTTACTAACGGATGTGAACAATGAAGCCAACGGTAATAAATACTCCCTTATTGGCGAAGGAATTTATGAAAAGAAACTCTCCGACGCCAATCGCATCAGCGGGGGCATCAAACATTTGCAAGCTTATTCCAACAACGATTACCGCAACGGCCACGATTATACGACGAAAATGACCCAGGCGGAAACGTATCTCTATGCCGAGTTCAAAGGCCGCGTAAAGAAATTCGATTACACCCTCGGTGTGGGAGCTTCCCGCTACTGGTATCATCAGGAGGGGGAAGGAGACGCTTACCAATACTATACTTTCCGGCCGCGGGTAACGGCGCAGTATACGCTGCCGGGCCAATCCTTTATCCGGCTCAACGCACAGATTAACAACTCTTCTCCTTCCTTGTCGAACCTGAGCGCGGTGGAACAAACGGTCGATTCCTTGCAGATCCAGCGGGGAAATCCCAACCTGACGCCTTATATGAAATATAGCCTGGGGCTGACCTACGAATTGCAAAAAGGACTTTTCTACGGTAATTTCTGGGGCTATTACGAATACGCTCCCGACGCCATCATGGATGAAAAACGGTTGGAAGGCCAGAAGGTGATCCTGACCTGGGACAACCAGCGAAGCTGGCAGCGCATGACCGGGCAGCTCACCGCCCGCGTAGGCCCTATCAAAGATATTTTGCAGGTATCCGTCACAGGAGGCGTAAATCATTATATCAGCCACGGCAATACCTATTCGCATACGTATACCAACTGGTTTTGCGAGGCCAACGCCTCGCTGACGTACAAAAAGTTCTCGCTGAATTATATGTTGTTCACCAATTGGAACTGGTTCTGGGGCGAAACCATGAACGGAGGCGAGAATATTCAGCAACTTATGCTCAGTTACCAGCATAAAAACCTTTCGGTAGGGGTAGGGGCCATCAATCCTTTTAGCGATAATTATAAGGTGGAAACCGAAAACTGGTCGAAGCACGCCTCCTACAAAAAAGCGATGTATGTCGGCGAAAGCTCGCGTTTGTTCCTGGTCAAGCTCTCCTACAACTTCTCCTTCGGACGCACATTCAAAGCAGGGCAGAAAAAAGTAAATAACAGCGATAACGATTCGGGCGTAATGAGCACGGGTAAATAAGGAAACAGGCCTGAAACAAAGGTTCGAGAAAAAAATAAAGGGGCGATTCCTCAACGGAGTC
>DBFJSK010000145.1:0-2834 GCA_048403675.1 Tannerellaceae bacterium
CCGCAATAAACATTGGAAATCAATTGTTTGAAGGTATAACACCCGGTTTTACATTTTGGTATGTAAGATCGGGTGTTTTTTTATTGGACAAAAAGAGCCTGCATACCGGATCGTACCGAAAAGCAAATTAGGAAAATTCTATTGTGGGGTGGGCATGTTTTTTATCCGGTAGTATCCTATTTTCTCAAAAAATGATTTTTCATGAGCACGGCGGTCTGCCGGCCTGGATAACAGCTAGGGGTTATTGTCGATTTTTTATTTTCTCAAAAACGCATGCTTATGAAATTAGAATTGCATCGCAGTGGAATCCGAATTTCATAGGCATCCGATTTCAATTTTACCGGCATGCAATTCGAATTTTTTGCCAGTGTTTTTTAAGTTGCTGATTGGTAGTTGAATACAAATCCGGGGTTGGGTACTTCTCCCTCCGATACTTATTGTCGTTTTTTTTAGTTATTTATCTGCTAACTGCTTTATGCTCTTCGGTAGCGGCTCCTTCTCTTTTTAAACTATAAAGTAAAAGCAAACAGATAATTTGTTTTTCCTGACAACAACAACTACCTACATATACTCCCTATTTATACCCCAGCTCACTCCTTTCGTTTCTTTTTCCGGTCTATGCTCCACCTAGCCCGGATGCCGCCATTTCCTCGTCTATTAACGAAGCCATTCTGTCGCAAAAAAAAGAGGTTTCGTCTCATAAAATAAAAACGATAGAATTCGAATCTACTTTTGTGATTCAAATCAATCAATAATAAGCAGCTATGAATCAAAGAGAAGTCGTGAAGGAGATTTCAGCAAGAACCGGGATAAACCCCGAAAAATGCGTGCCCCTGTTGAAGGCATTGGAAAGCCTTCTCACCCGTAAACTGGAATCGTCCGGAGGCCTAAAAGAATTTTTCGCTAACCTGCGTACCGGACTGCTATGGGGGGACAGACAAAACAGACCCGCAGCAGAAGAAATCCGGAAAATAGGAAAAGAAATGGCCTGTTTAACCGGGGCCGAGCAGGAAGAATGCTACAAAGTCGTGGAAGCCCTGCTCGGTGTGTGGGATGACAAATGGAAAACCTCTCCAAGCGCCCGGTTAAAATGGAAGGTGGCCTCTGAGTTTGTTTCTTTATGGGCAGATCGTTAAAAAATACGCTAAAAAGCAGTATGAAAAAACTTTATAGACTACTCATCGCGATCGCTCCTATGGGGTGGGCCTTCGCTCTGGTGGCTCAGAACGACCTGCCCGTCCAAACCCTACGGGGCGTTGTCGCCGATGCCGCTTCGGAAGCCCCTTTGGCTTTTGTCCATGTAAGCCTTCTGGATAGGCCTGGCGACGGCGCGGTGACGCAAGAAGACGGCACGTTTGTAATAGAAAATGTACCTGTCGGCAGACACGATCTGTGCGCTTCCTGCGTCAGTTACGAATCGGAGATCGTGCGCGAAATCCTCCTGACCTCCGCCAAAGAGGTTTATCTCGAAATTCATCTGCGGGAAAAAACGCGTGCGCTGGGGGAAGTGGTCGTCACCCCGCGGATTACGAAAGAAGAAGCGTTGAATAAGATGGCTTTAACAGGAGCGCGCATGTTCAGCGTAGAAGAAGCCGGCCGCTTTGCCGGGGGAATGGACGATCCGGCCCGTTTGGCCAGTTCGTTTGCCGGCGTAGCTTCGGCAGTAGGAAACAACGGCATAGCCATACATGGGAACGCACCGAGTTTGCTTCAATGGCGCTTGGAGGGCGTGGAAATACCGAATCCGAACCATTTTGCCGATGTCGCTTCGTTGGGCGGCGGCATTCTGTCGGCGTTGAGCAGCCACGCCCTGGGCAATTCCGATTTTTATACCGGCGCCTTCCCTGCCGAATACGGCAATGCCCTCTCGGGCGTATTCGATATGAAACTGAGAAATGGAAATAACCGGAAGTTTCAGCATACGCTGCAAGCCGGGCTGCTCGGGCTGGATGTCGCTTCGGAAGGGCCGCTTAGTAAAAAACATACCGGTTCGTACCTCTTCAATTACCGGTATTCGGCCACCGGATTGATGAATAAAATAAGTCCCGCCGGGGCGTTGGAACAGGTTATGGATTACCAGGACTTAAATTTCAAACTAACTTATCCTACCCGGAAGGCCGGCGTTTTTTCGGTATGGGGCACGGCCTGGATCGATCGGATCAAGCCCGAAATCGATTCGCCCGACGGCTGGAAATATACAGACGATGCGAAAGATTCCCGCATGCGGCAGACCTGCGCCGCGGCCGGAATTACGCATACCTGTTTCCTGGGAAAAGGCGGCTTGCTGAAAACCACCGTGGCAACGACTTACTCTCGGACGCATGCCTGGGAAAGCATCTACGATCAGACGATGCAGCCTTCTTCGTGCCTCGATTTCAAAAGTCGTTACACCCATTGGGTATTCACCACCTCCTGGGATAAAAAATATAGTTCGAAACATACCAATAAAACCGGTTTTACGCTTACCCATATAAAGTATGCGATGGATTTCAGTCTGGCTCCTTTTTATACCTGCCCCGTCGAGCAGGTGGCCAAAGGAAAAGGAAGTACCCAACTGCTTTCGGCATATACCAGTTCGCTTTTACATTTCAACGACAACCTCTCCGCTACTTTGGGCGTCCAGGGCCAGTTACTTACGTTGAACGGTTGCCTCACGGTGGAGCCTCGCACTTCCCTTCGATGGCAATTTTCTCCCCGAGCTTCCTTTCGTCTGGCCTATGGATTACATAGCCGGATGGAAAAACCGGATGTTTACTTTGTGAGAACAGCCGAAACCGGCAATCGGGCAGGAAATAAAAATTTAGGTTTTACAAAAACCCATCACCTGTTGTTTG
>DBFJSK010000146.1:0-8205 GCA_048403675.1 Tannerellaceae bacterium
TGCCAGTGCAATCCGGATTGCACTGGCATGGAATTGAAATTCCCTAAGCATGCCTTTTGCGGATAATAAAGAAAAATACAAGAAGAAACTCGGTGGGAGCTTGAAAAAGCCGGTCGCAACACCCCGCTCTTTCGGTTTCTGTTCGCCCGTTCGCCCGGGCCTACTTTTTGCGCAGACGATTCCGGACGCAAGCAGACGTCCCCCCGGGAGTAAAACGCCTATCCCCCCTATCAAAAAAAATCCCTTGCCGACGCCATTCCTGCATCGACAAGGGATATTGTATATTTTAGTTCCCTCCAAGGCTTGTTACGCCCGGGGAAGACTTTACTTAAGAACAACGCAGCGACCGGCCCAATTTCAGAATCGTCGTCCGGTTGATGCCATTCAGTTCACACAATTTAGCAACCGTAGTACCATACTTGGAGGCGATGGCTCCCAAGGTATCCCCCGATTTCACCCGGTGATAGACCGGCGTAGAACCGGATTGCGCAGCCGCCGTATGGGTATGCGACGCCACCACAGCGGCGTTAGCCTGTACCTGTGTAGCGGCCGACTTTACAGCCGACTTGGAAGAGGCTTTCGCCACTCTTTCGCCGTCCGCACTGCAACGGATAGACTGACCGATACGCAACATCGAGGTACTCTTCAACCCGTTCAACCGGCAAAGCTCATTTACCGTCGTACCATACATCCGGGCGATCTTACCTAAGGTATCGCCCGATTTTACCCGGTGATAAACCAATTGATTGCCCGAGGAAGTGTAAATATTGCTTTTGCGTCCGTTAATCTTCAGATTCTGGAAAACATACATGTCCTGATTGGGCACCTGATTCTCAAAATCGATAATTTCCGCCGGATTGATAGCTTGTCCGAGGAAACGGGTTTCGAAATGCAGGTGCGAACCTGTAGAACGCCCGGTGTTCCCACCTAAACCGATCGGTTCGCCCGCTTTGACGATCTGATTTACATCCACCAGGAATTTCGACAAGTGGCCATAGACCGTTTCCAATCCGTTCGGATGGCGTACGACCAGGTAATTGCCGTAACCGCGACGTTCGAAATTACGGATACGTATTTTTCCGTCGAAAGCGGCCCGGATGGTATCGCCCACCTGTACTTTCAAGTCGATGCCTTTATGCATCCGACGCCGGCGCGGCCCGTATTTCGAAGTAACCCGAACCATCGTATCGATCGGGAAGGTAAAAGAGGTACAATCGATAGCGAACGAGTCGGGAAACGCAATATCCGCTTTCCGGTACGGATCGACCCAACGATTGTCCCAGTTGGAACCATACAATTCATCGGCGGGAAACATCAAATCCTCCCGCGCCTCCAATTCGGCCCGCTCATTGATAGCGGCCAGTTCTTGCAAGGCTATGTCTTTTTTAAACCCTACCCGGTCGGCCATTAATTCGGACACACGTTTGTCCATCAGGGCGGTATGTGGGGTAGCGGCTGCTTGTTCGTTATTTTCTTTCTTTTCAGGTTCCTTGGCGTTCACCGCCGAAACCATAAAAGTAGTGCAACAAATGCAAAATAATGCTCGTATATTCATCTTTTGAAGGCTTACGATCTTTAGTTCAGGATATAGAAATTAGAGTAATGAGGCTGATTTCTCATTCATTAGCTTCGCAAAGTTCGGTATTTTAGGCTAGCCTGCAAAATTCATTAATGAAAAATTTCCCGAATGGAAAAGGCAAACCGATAAATACCGGCTCGAAAGAACTGAAAAACAAAGCCTTCGGCAAAAACATGTTTCACAACATATTAGCTAATCATTCCCCAATTTATCTTACGCGTAAAAAGAGTTTTTAACCTTTCGTTCAATATCCGGTGGGGTTCGGCCTGCAAATCGGGGTCTTTGTCCAATATTTCCCGGGCCATGTCGCGGGCGAGTTGCAGAATTTGCCCGTCGGCCGCCAGGTTGGCAATTTTCAGTTCGATCCCCTCCCCGCTCTGCTGCGTCCCCTCCAGGTCGCCATGCCCGCGCAAGCGCAGATCGGCCTCGGCAATCTCGAACCCATTGTTGGTACTAACCATTATTTCCAGCCGCTTGCGGGTATCGTTACTTAATTTGTAGGAAGAAACCAGGATGCAATACGATTGTTCGGCCCCACGCCCCACGCGTCCGCGAAGCTGGTGCAATTGCGAAAGGCCGAAACGTTCTGCGCTTTCAATCACCATCACCGATGCGTTGGGCACATTCACTCCCACCTCGATCACCGTGGTGGCCATCAGAATTTGGGCCTCCCCGGAAATAAATCGCTGCATTTCCGCCTCCTTATCGGCCGCTTTCATCCGGCCGTGCACCATACAGACTTTATATTCGGGAAAGACTTCGCGGAATACTTCGTAGCCTTCCTCCAGGTTTTTATAATCGAGCTTTTCGCTTCCTTCAATCAGGGGATAAACCACATACACCTGCCGGCCGCGTCCGATCTCGGAGCGCAGAAAATCGTACAATTGCGCTTTTTTAGTATCATACCGGTGTAAAGTCTGAATCGGCTTGCGTCCGGGGGGAAGTTCGTCAATCACGGATACGTCCAGATCGCCGTACAAGGTCATTGCCAACGTACGGGGAATGGGGGTAGCGGTCATGACCAACACATGCGGCACGATGGTATTTTTCGTCCAAAGCCGCGAACGTTGGGCCACGCCGAAGCGGTGTTGTTCATCGATGATGGCCAGCCCGAGCGAGGCGAAAACGACCGTTTCCTCGATCAGGGCATGGGTGCCGATCACCAGTTGTATTTCTCCGCTGGCTATGGCGGGCAGTATTTTCTGTCGTTCTTTTTTCTTGGTCGAACCTGTGAGCAGGGCCACGCGTATGTCCATATCTTTCAGGAAAGCCATTACAGTGGCATAATGTTGGGTGGCCAGAATTTCGGTAGGAGCCATCATGCAGGCTTGGCAGTGGTTGTCCACCGCCAGCAACATCGAAAGCAAGGCCACCAGGGTTTTCCCGCTGCCTACGTCGCCTTGCAACAGCCGGTTCATTTGCCGGCCGCTGCCCATGTCGGCCCGTATTTCTTTCATCACGCGCTTCTGGGCGTTTGTCAATTCGAAAGGCAGATAGTCTTTGTAAAAGGTGTTGAAATACGCGCCGACGGTGGGAAACACGATGCCCTGAAGCTTGCGCTTGCGCAGGCCGGCCGTTTTGAGCATGTTCAACTGGATAAAAAACAGTTCGTCGAATTTCAGACGGAGCTGGGCTTGCTGTAGCTTGGCGGCCGATTCGGGAAAATGGATGTTCCGCATCGCCTCTTTAAAAGGGATCATGCCGGTGCGTTTCAACACCTCCTCGGGCAAGGTTTCGGGCAGTTCCCAATTCAGCCAGTTCAGCAAGGTATATTGTAGGGTCTGAATCACCCGGGAATTGAGGAACGATTTCTTCATTTTCTCGGAGGTGTTGTAAAACGGGGTCAAGCCGGCGGCTACCTGCCCGGCTTGCTCGACCGGGTCGATGTCGGGATGGGGGATGTTATAGAGATGGCCGAATTCGGTGGGTTTGCCAAAGACGATGTATTCCACACCGGGGCGGTATTTCTCGGTGATGTAGTTTAAGCCTTTGAACCAAACCAGATCGATGGTGCCGGTGGCGTCGGTGAACTTTCCCACCAGCCGTCGGGTACGCCCCTCGCCAACGGTTTCGAAATAAAGGATACGACCTTTCAATTGGATATAAGGCATCTGGCCGTTTACTTCGGCCACTTTGTAGAACCGGCTGCGATCGATGTATTTGTAGGGAAAATAAAACAAGAGATCTTCGTACGAAGAAATTCCCGCCTCTTTCCGGAGGATCTCCGCCTTTTTAGGGCCTACGCCGGGCAGATAGGTGATGGATCGTTTATCGAGATCGAGCATACCGGCCAGGGGTTAAGAGGGTTGACGAAAAAGGACTTCGGCCAGTAACAGGTCGAAAGGGGTGGTGAGCTTGATATTTTCGCGGCTGCCAGCCACCATTTTCACTTTTTCCCCGAGGGCTTCCACCACCGAAGCGTCGTCGGTAAAGCGGGCGTCGTCGGGTTGGCGGTAGGCGCGCCGGAGCAAGGCGGCGTCGAACACCTGGGGGGTCTGCACGGCGAAATAGCGGCTTCTGTCGACCGGGCGGCTTTCTTCGCCGTCGGCTTCCCGGAGCGAATCGACCAGGGGAATCACAGGCACGGCGGCTCCGCTTCGGGCGGCTTCCCGGAAACAGGTTTCTATGACTTCCGCCGGGACAAAGGGTCGCACGCCGTCGTGTACGCCGATCAGTATTTTTTCATCGGCCGGGGCGCTTTCGATTTCTTCGTCGAGCAAGGCCAGGCCATTACGTACGGACTCGAACCGGGTGGTGCCTCCTTCGGCCAGCCGGTGGGGCGCCTGGCAACCGATTTCCCGGCATAGCATTTCCCAGTATGCACGATGGGAGGCGGGCAGTACCAAGACGAGAGCGGCCGAGGCATCCCAGAGATGGAAGGCTTCGAGGGTGTGCATCAATACGGGTTTTCCTCCGAAGGGGATGAACTGTTTGGGCAGTTCGCCTCCCATGCGGAGTCCTTTGCCGCCGGCTACGATCAGGACGTATCGTTTCATCAGTCGAGTTCCTCCAATACTTTTTTCACTTCCTCGTCGGCTTTGTACAATTTATCTTTACAGAGTTTGATAAGCCGCGTGGCTTCTTTTACTTTTTCGGAAAGGATATCGACGTCCATTTCGCCGTTTTCGATTTCGGCTACGATGCGGCGGAGTTGTTCCATCGCTTCTTTATACGATTCTTCTTTTTTTGCCATGGGTTTCCTGTTTTTATTCGACGGTTTTCACCGTTCGTTTTTGAATGATACTTTCTACTTCGCCGTCAATAAACCGGGTGGTAAGGCGTTCGCCCGGCCCCAGGGAAGCAGCCTGTTTTATAATTTTCCCGTCCTGCAAGGCAAGGCTATAGCCGCGCTGCAAGATGTAATCGGGAGAGGCCATTTTCACGAATTGCTCGGTTAGTTGCAACTGGCGCGTTTCCTGCTCGGTGCGCGAGCGGGCGCCGGCCGCCAAACGCATCTGCAACCGATCCAGATCGGCCCGGCTCCGAGCGCTAAGACCCGCCACCCAGGCCGGCAGATTGGCGGTGAGCATTTGCAGGGAAGAACGGCTGCGTTCGATCCGGCTCTGCACCAAAGCGGGCAGGCGGGAGGCGGCCAGTTGCAGGAAGTTTTTTTCCTGTAGCAGGAGTTGGGCGGCCAGTCCGCTTGCGGCTTGTTGCAGGCCGAGCAAGTCGGCGCCGGCGTCGTCCATCCGGCCGATCAGGAATTCCGCCACGGCCGTGGGGGTTTTCATGCGGGTATGGGCTACCAGATCGACTACGGTATCGTCGCGTTCGTGGCCGATACCCGTCAGAATGGGTAAGGGGAACTGGGCGCAATTGGTTGCCAGCAGGTAGGAGTCGAAACTGCTCAGATCGGAGGTGGCGCCTCCGCCGCGAATAATGACGACGACGTCGAAGTGGTCGGCGTGGCGGTATATTTTTTCGAGGGCGGCAATCACCGATTCCTCGGTTTTCTCTCCTTGCATCAGGGCGGGGAAAAGATGGGGATAGAAGACGTATCCGGCGCGGTTGGCCGCTAATTGGTTCAAAAAGTCTTCATAGCCGGCGGCCGTAGGCGAAGTGATGACGGCTATGCGCTGGGGAAGAGGCGCAAGGGTGAGTTCTTTGTTTAAAGTGAACACGCCTTCTTCTTGCAACTGGCGGATGATTTCCATCCGTTTGCGCACCATGTCGCCCAAGGTATAGGCGGGATCGATATCGACTACGGTCAGGTTGTAGCCGTATACTTCGTGAAATTCTACGATGACTTGTACCAGCACTTTCAGTCCGGAAGTGAAACTGCGGCCGGTTTCCAGTTCGAAATAGGGTTTGAGCATCCGGAATGTTTTTGCCCAGATGGAACCGCGGGCTTTGGCTGCGAGTTGGCCGGTGAGGGGATTTTTTTCCACAAACTCCAGGTAGCAGTGGCCCGAGGATTGGTTGACGCGGACGTCGCTCATTTCGGCTCGCACCCAGCAGGTGTCGGGGAAGGCGCGGCTGATGGCGCCCCGTACGCGGTTATTGAGTTCCAGTAGCGAGAGTTCTTCTCGTCCCTCGCCGTTATTCATGCTCATGCGATAGTTGGCCATTTTTTTGTGCGCGTTTATAGATTTTGTAAAAGTCGGGCAAGCCGTAACCCAGTTCGGCGTCGGGGTGGGTATGCCGGCTGCCGCTTTGGTGAAGGTAGTCGATCAGTTCTTTATTGCTCAAAAAAGGAAAGGCTTGCCATAGGCAGATGCCTAGCCCGGCTACGATGGGGGTGGCGAAGGAGGTGCCGTTGGCGTAGCGTATGTTGCCGGTCGGATCGACTACGCAGCAGCCCGTTCCCAAGGCGACGATATCGGGCTTGATGCGGTAATCGGCGGTTAAGCCGGTCGAACTGAAGCTGCTTTTTTGTTTTCGTTCGTTTACGGCGCCTATGGTCAGAATATCGGGGGCGTCGGCGGGAAAGGTGATTTTTTCCCAAGGTCCCCCGCCCTCGTTGCCGGCGCTCGAAAACAGGAGTAGTCCTTTGGAAGCGGCCATGCAGGCGGCGCGGCTGATATGGGCTGTCTGGCCGTCGAGTTCGGCCCTTGTATGGCTGAGGGTATCGATGTCGAAGGTGAAATAGCCCAGGGAAGAAGTGATCACTTCTACGCCGACACTGTCGGCAAATTCTACGGCAGCCGCCCAGTAGTCTTCTTCAATGGGAAATTCGGAACGGTTGTCTTCGCTTTTTATCAGCCAGTAGGAGGCTTCGGGGGCGGTGCCGATCATCACGCCCGGGGCATTGGCTGCCAGACACGAGACGACTTTGGTGCCGTGGTCGTCGCCTTCGAACACGCTGGCGCCGGGGAATACGATGTTGTGGGTGCCGAGCAGTTTCAGGGAGTCGAATACACTGATGCGGTCGACGTGTTCGAAGCCGGCGTCGATGACGGCTACGCGCATGCCTGCTCCCCGGTAGCCGGCTTCATGCAAGCGGATGCCGTTCAGCATCCGGATTTGCCGGGTGGCATAGCCGTATTTTTCTTTCAGGGGCTGGTCGGTGGGGATAAGGCGGGTGGTGTCCCGAAGAGGGGGCACTACGCATTCGGCGGTGCCGGCTTTAGCGGAGCGCTCGGGGGCCGCGGCGGAAGGCGCACAAAAAGCGTTGCTGTCGCCTTTCCATACCCATTTTACCGAATCGACGATGGAGAGGTGTTCAAGCTTGCCGGCGACCAGACTGTCGGAGGCGGCTACCACCACGGTGCCCAGCCATTTGCTTTGTACAACCGGTTGTACGCCGGCGGCCGAGAGCGTATCGAGGTAGGCGGCGGCAATAGGCAGGTCGGTTTCGGTGATGGGGATGCGGTGCCGGATACGTCGCTGGATGGCTTCTTGCGATAGATAGGCTTCGGGATGGTCGAGGGTATAACCGGACGTGCCTTTGTCTTTCAGATAAACACGGAAACGGTAGCTCTCGCTTGCCTGGGCGCCGGCAGTAAGGCCAGTAAGGCCGGTGAGGCACAACAATAGGATGCCGAAAAATTTATTCATAGGTTTTTATTTCTATCGTTCTTTACCAAATGATCGGACAAAGATAAATGTTACTGCCCAAATAAACAAAAGGCCCGGTCGATGGGATTCGGCCGGGCTGTATGGGGAAAATGGAACCGCCTGGTTTATTCGTTGATATTGCAAATGGGGATTTCGCGCTTGACGCTTTGGCGAAGCGAAATCAGCGTTTCGGTGGCTGTTACGCCGGGAATTTCCTGGATGCGGGAGTTCAGCAATTCCATCAAATGTTCGTTGTCGCGGGCATAGAGCTTGATGAGCATGGTGTACGGGCCGGTGGTGAAATGGCATTCCACTACTTCGGGTATTTTTTCGAATTCAGGTACCACGTCTTTGTACATCGAGCCGCGTTCGAGTTTGACACCGATATAGGTGCAGGTGTTATAGCCCAAAATTTTCGGATTAATATGATAGCCCGACCCGACGATCACATTCATATCAATCATGCGTTGAACCCGTTGATGAATGGCCGCGCGCGACACTCCGCACTCTTCGGCTACATCTTTAAAAGGAATCCTGGCATTTTTTGAAATAATGTTCAATATTTGCCGGTCCAGTTTGTCTATCTTCTCCATTTGAACGTATACATTTTGATTTAGTGTATCAAAAGT
>DBFJSK010000147.1:0-9262 GCA_048403675.1 Tannerellaceae bacterium
AAACCATGTTGCAACCCGACGAAGTGCTGGCTGTGGCTTTCGATTATAAATATGGCGGAAAAGATTACCAGGTAGGGGAGTTCTCGACAGATAACTCTCAAAACAGTTCGGCTTCTTTGTTTGTAAAATTGCTGAAAGGCACCTCTATGACGCCCGGCATGCCTTTCTGGAAATTGATGATGAAGAACGTGTATTCATTGGGGGCCTACAACATCCAGAAAGAAAAATTCCGGCTCGACATCCTCTACCAAAGCGATACAATCGGAACCTATGTGAATTATCTTTCGGAAGGCCGGATAAAAGATACCATTTTGCTTAAAGTGATGAACCTCGACCGGCTTGATTCGAACGGAGAGGCTTATCCTGACGGTTTCTTCGACTTCGTGGAAGGGAGTACGGTACAATCCGAAAGCGGGCGTATTTTCTTCCCCTCGGTGGAACCTTTCGGTTCGCATTTGCGCAAACGGATCGGCAACCCCGCGATCGCCGAAAAATATGTGTACCAGGAACTTTATGATACCACCTTGACCGCGGCCCGGCAGATCGCCGAAAAAAATAAATATATTCTGCGGGGAGAATATAAAGCTTCTTCGGGAGCGGAAATCCAACTGGGCGCTTCCAATGTGGCGCGGGGATCGGTGCGGGTAACGGCCGGGGGCGCGCTGCTGACCGAGAATGTGGATTACGCTGTCGATTACACCTCGGGCGTCGTCACGATCCTGAACGAAAGTATTATTTCGAGCGGCACTCCCGTAAGTGTTTCGCTCGAAAACCAATCGGTCTACAATATGCAACGCAAAACCATGATGGGACTTGATTTGAACTATCAGTTCAACAAGGATTTCATGGTAGGCGCCACCATCATGCATATGTCGGAGATGCCGCTCACCACGAAAACCCTGATCGGTGAGGAATCGGTAAAAAATACGCTATGGGGAGTCAATACCTCTTATAAGGCCGAAAGCCAATGGCTCACTAATTTGTTCGACAAACTGCCGCTGCTTACCCTCACCAAGCCAAGCCAGATCTCGTTTAATGCAGAATTCGCCCACTTGATAGCCGGCCATTATGAAAACCAATATGCCGGCGGTTACTCATACCTCGACGATTTCGAATCGACCCAGAGTGATTTCGACCTGACGAATCCTTTTTCCTGGAATCTGGCGAGCTGCCCCGAAGACGATGTGGTATCTTCCGCCCTTTTTCCCGAAGCGACCAAAGTAAATGATATAGCCTACGGGAAAAACCGCGCCTTGATGGCCTGGTATTATATCGACGGTTTGTTTACCCGTAAAAATTCGTCGGTCTTGCCTAAATACATTACCAAAGAGGATTTGTCGAATCATTATGTGCGGGCGGTGCAATCGCTCGAACTTTTCCCGAACCGGCAGACGGAGTTCAACGAATCGAGCCTTATCCAGGTACTCAATGTGGCTTATTATCCAAACGAACGCGGCCCTTACAACCTGGATGCCGACCGGGTGAATGCCGACGGAACCTTGCAAGAGCCGGAGAAACGCTGGGGCGGCATCATGCGTAAAGTCGATCAGAGCGATTTCGAAACCGCCAATATCGAATACATCGAATTCTGGATGCTCGATCCGTTTATCTATAATCCCGAATCGAAGGGAGGCGACCTCTATTTCAATTTGGGCGATATTTCCGAAGATGTGCTGAAAGACGAAAAGAAGTTTTTTGAGAACGGGCTTCCCATCGACGGGGATACCACCAAGGTGGACTTCACGGTATGGGGAAAAGTGCCTCGTCAGCAAAGCACGGTATATGCTTTCGACAATACCTCCGGCGCACGCGAAATCCAGGACGTCGGGTTGAACGGCCTTTCTTCCGAAGAAGAAAAAACGTATCCGGCTTATGCCGAATTTCTGGAAAAATTGCAGCAACGGGTATCTGCCGAAACTTATACCCGAATGCTGAGCGACCCCTTGTCGCCCCTCAACGACCCGGCTTCGGACAACTACCGCTACTACCGCGATTCGCAGTACGACGACGAGCAGGCGGATATCCTGACCCGTTACAAACGCTATAACGGGACGGAAGGCAATTCGCGCGAATCGACAGGAAAATACAATTCGTCGGCTAAAACGCTGCCCGACGTGGAGGACATCAACCAGGATAATACGCTCAATGAAAACGAGAAGTATTACGAATACAAAATCTCCCTCCGGCCGGCCGATTTGGATGCCCAGAAGAACCGCTTTATCGTGGATGTGCGGGAAACCACTCCGACGCTGGCCAACGGCACCAAGGAAACCGTCAAATGGTATTTGTTTAAAATTCCCGTCAAGAAATACGACCGGGCTGTCGGTACCATTCGCGATTTCAAATCGATCCGGTTTATGCGTATGTATATGAACGGTTTTCGCGAACCGACCATTCTACGTTTCGGTACCTTCAAACTCGTGCGCGGCGAATGGCGGGTATATGAGCAGAACCTGGCTCCGGCCGGTACCAACCCGCCTCAAACCGGGACGTTGGAAGTTGCCACTGTCAACATCGAAGAAAACGGCGATCGCAAACCAGTCAATTACGTGCTCCCCCCGGGAATCGACCGGGTAAACGACCCGAGCCAACCGCAGCTTCGCCAGCAGAACGAACAAGCCCTTTCGCTCAAAGTGACGAACCTGGCTTCGCAGGATGCGCGCGCCATTTACAAAGGAACCAGTTACGATTTGCGCCAATACAAACGGCTGCAACTCTTCACGCACGCGGAAGCCATGGAGGGCATCGAAGGGGTGAACAGCGGGGAACTGTCGGTTTTCCTGCGTCTCGGCTCCGATTATAAGAACAACTACTACGAATACGAAGTGCCGCTTACCCTCACGCCGGCCGGCACCTATTCGTCGAACAACTCGGCCGATCGGGAAGCCGTATGGCCGGAATCCAATAAACTGGATTTCAAGTTGGAAGTCCTTACCAACCTGAAATTGAATCGTAACAAAGCCAAACGTTCGGGCCAGAACGGGGTGACTTATCAGACGGTGTATTCCGAATACGATCCCGATCATACCCGCAACAAGATAACGATTGTAGGTAATCCTTCGCTTTCCGAAGTGAAAACCATTATGATCGGCGTACGGAATAACTCGAAAGATTTGAAGAATGCGGAAGTGTGGGTAAACGAACTCCGACTGTCGGATTTCAACGAATCGGGCGGTTGGGCGGCTGATGCCAATCTGAATGTGGCGCTTTCCGATCTGGGTACCGTGAACGTAAGCGGCCGTATTGAAACGGCCGGTTTCGGGGCACTCGATCAATCGCTTTCCGAACGCCGCCTGGAGGATTATACCCAATACAATGTGGCAACCTCGATCGAATTAGGCAAGCTTTTTCCTGAAAAAGCAAAGGTGAGTATTCCTTTTTATTACGCTTATTCAAAAGAAGTGCTCAGCCCGAAATACGATCCGATGAATCAGGACATCGAACTTTCCGATGCCCTCGACGCAGTAGAATCGAAAGCCGAAAGGGATTCGATTAAAACGTATGCGCAAGACCGCACGGTGATTAAAAGCGTTTCTTTTAATAACGTGAAGGTCGATATCCGCAGTAAGAACCCCATGCCCTATGATCCGGCCAACTTTACGTTTGGCTATTCTTATAGCCAGAATAGCCGGCGCAACCCGGATACCGAGTACGAAACGACCAAGGATTACCGCGGGAATTTCGCTTATAACTATACACCTTATGTGAAACCTTTCCGGCCCTTCGAAAAATTGAAGAAGAATAACGGGTATACGAAATACGCCAAACAGTTCGCTTTCAATTATGTGCCGTCGAACATCAGTTTCCAGACGGCCATGATGCGGAATTACTATGAAATCAAGCTGCGCGATTTGACCAATACGACCGGTACGAACAACCTGCCGGTATCTTTCAAGCAAGACTTTTATTGGGATCGGGCTTTCAGCCTGCGATGGGATTTTACCAGCAACCTGAGCGCGTCGTTTACTTCCGGTACGAACGCCCGGATTGAAGAACCGCATGTACAGGTCAACAAGGCGCTTAATCCGGACGATTATAAAGTGTGGAAAGATTCCGTCAAACAAAGTATCCGCGATCTGGGCACGCCGATGAAGTACGATCAGAGTTTTACCGTTACCTGGAATATGCCTTTGCAGGCCATTCCCGTGTTGGACTGGGTAAACAGTGCGCTTACCTATAATGCGGCGTATAACTGGGATCGGGGAGCTACCGTATCGTCCGAGAAGCTGATCGGAAACACCATCAAGAACCAGCGACAGATCGACTGGCAGGGAAGTTTCAACCTCCAATCGCTCTACAATAAGAATAAATACCTGAAAAAGATCAACCAGAAGTTCGCCACCACCAGCCGTGCGACGACTACCCGGCAGCCGGCTAAGAAGAAACAGGTTAAACTGGAAAAAGAAATCCAGCTCAGCCCCGACAGCGGAACGGTGGTGCAACACGGGATGCTTACGAAAAAGGTACGTATCCAGGCTCGCGGAGCCGACGGCAAACTCTATTCGATCAAATACAAGCCGCTGAATTATTCGCAAATTATGATCCTTACCAAAGATACGGCGCATCTGAAACTGACCATTTATCCGGGCCCGCAGCCGATGGAAGGTGCCCTGACACATGTGGCCGAATATGCCAGTCGCTTTTTGATGATGATCCGACGGGTAAATATCCAGTATGCCACCACCGACGGAATGATGTTGCCTGGCTATCTGCCTGAAATCGGCGACGTCTTCGGCCAGAAACGTTCCGGCAACCTGGCGCCCGGCCTGGGATTCGCGTTCGGTTCGGTGCGTCGCGGATTTATTGACGACGCCTGGGATAAGGGCTGGCTCGTAACCGGCGAAGACAATATCACGCCGGCCATGATCGACCATGCGAAGAATCTCACCATTCGGGCGGATCTCGAACCTTTGACCGGTTTGAAGATCACGCTCAACGCCAACCGGGTGGATACCCGCAGTACAGAGATTCAATATATGTACGAGGGCATGCCGGAAATCCGAACCGGAAGTTTTACCATGACCACCATCGCGCTGGGCAGCGCCTTCGGGGGGAGCGGAAATGCCGGGAACGGCTATTCTTCGAAATCGTTCCAGAAATTCCTGGATCACCGCGACATCATTACCGGACGGCTGCAAGAAGCTTATACGCATACCACGTATCCGAATGCCGGCTTTCTGGAAAACACGTCGATGGCCGGGCAACCTTATAATCAGGATATGGGAAGGGTAAGCGCCAACTCGGCCGATGTGCTTATCCCGGCTTTCCTCTCGGCCTATACAGCCAAAGACCCGCAACATGTATCGCTTTCACCTTTCCCCTCCGTGCGGAGTTTGCTACCCAACTGGCGTATTACCTACGACGGTTTGATTCGCATTCCCGCGATCCGGAAATATTTCAAGAGTGTGATGCTTACCCATCAGTATCGTTGTTCTTATTCGGTGGGGGCCTTTTCCTCTTTCCTCAACTGGGTGGATGCGGGGCAGGACGGATTAGGCTATATCCGGGATATTCAAAGTAATAATCCCACGCCTTCGTCGCCTTACGAAATCGCTTCGGTGAGCATTACCGAAGGATTCAGCCCCCTGTTCGGCGTGGATGCGACGTTGTTGAATAATATTACCGGGCGGATGGAATACCGTACTACCCGCAACCTGAGTTTGAATATCTCGTCGGTTCAATTGGTGGAGGCGCTTTCGAAAGAGGTGATCGTAGGATTGGGGTATAAACTGACGGAGTTCAACAAACTATTGAACATGAAGAAAACCCAGAATTTCAGTAATGACCTGACGATCCGCCTGGATTTCTCTTACCGGAAAATGCAGTCGCTTATCCGTAAAATCGAAGAAAACTTCACCCAGGCCACCAGTGGGAATATTGCTAAGACACTCCAATTCTCGGCCGATTACGGGCTGAGCCGGGCGCTTACGCTCCGGGCATTCTACGATCTGCAAATCAATTCGCCGCTGGTATCCAATGCCGCTTTTCCGACTTCCAATTCCAATTACGGGCTGAGCGTACGGTTCTCATTGGCTCAATAAAGAGTTTGTTTCGAGGGAGACCTGTTGTTTCAATAGAGGGTCTGTTCCCGTCCGCTCTCTTCCTGCCCCTAAAAAACAGGCTTCCCCGGCACCCCCCCGAAAAAAGCCGTTCTCCTTCCGCAGCGGGTGAAGATAAAGTGAACCATAAAATGGTCGGATTCCAGGAGATTATGGTCTGTTTTTAAATAGAGGCCGGTTTATGACGGAAAAACGTTTACCTTTAGCCGTAGGCAAAAATAGAAAGGTTTACTATTTATTTAAACACAGCCAGGATATGAAAAAACGGAATAGAAGGATAGGATACAGTGGGATACTTGTCTGGCTATGGCTGGCTCAAGCCGTATCCGCTCAACAAATCGAAGGTCATGTATACGACGCGGCTACCGGCGAAACGCTGGCCGGCGTAAACGTCTACCACCACGCTAAAGGTACTACCGAAGGTGTGGCTACCGACGCTTCGGGCTATTATACCTTCACGCTTCCGGGCGGCCAGACTATGCTTACTTTCAGTTATCTTGGCTACGAATCCCAAACCCTTCCGGTACGTGCCCGGCAGGGCCGAACAGTTACCTTCGACGTACGGCTGCATCTGCAATCGAACCTCATGGACGAGGTCGTGGTCAGCGTGGGCCGCTACGAACAAAAACTGAGCGATATTACCGTTTCGATGGAACTGCTCAAAGCCCCCGACATCGCACGACAGGCGCCTACCGATCTGACGGCTGTGCTGACTACCCTGCCAGGTGTAGAAGTCACCGACCGCCAACCTTCCGTACGCGGGGGGAGCGGATGGACATACGGCGTAGGCAGTCGTTGTTTGATTATGGTCGACGGGATGTCGGTGCTTACCCCCGGATCAGGTGAAATCAATTGGAATGTTATCCCGATGGAAAATGTGGAACAGGTGGAAGTACTGAAAGGCGCTTCGTCGGTTTTATACGGCTCGTCGGCCTTGAACGGCTTAATCCATGTGCGTACCAAACGGCCCTCGCTCGAACCTCTTACCCGGGTAAAAACGTATATGGGCATTTACGGGAATCCGAAAAATCGCGATTTTGTATGGTGGAATCGTTCTTTCTGGAAAAGCGATCGCTATAAAGTTGAGCCGTTGCTACGCAAAACGGTGCTTTCCGGCCTTAAAAATCCCATCTACGACGGTATCGACCTTTCACATTCCCGGCGTATCGGCCACTTCGATGTAACGGCCGGCGTAAATCTGTTTGCCGACGAAAGTTACCGCCAGGGCAATTACACCCGCCGTTTGCGCGCCGGCGGTAACCTGACGTATCACGATCCGCGGGTGCATGGACTGAATTACGGGTTGAATGCTAATTTCCTGACCAACGATTATGCCGGTTTCTTTATCTGGCGATCGGAAAAAGAAGCTTACATCCAGTCGCCCCTGGCCAATATGGGGCGCGAGGCGACCACCTTTTATATCGATCCGTTCCTGAATTATACCAACGAGAAGAAGGGTACGACGCATCGTTTCAAAGGGCGTTTTTACCGCCAGGCCAACCAAATCGTTTCGAATACTACCGATAAGTCCCTGGTGGAGATCAGCCGGAATATGGGCTTCGATGTGACATCGCTTCCCGATTTGGTCGGGACGTTGCAAAATTGGCAAACGACCCTGCTACCGGCTTTTCTGCCGCACTTGCCCGAGGCTATGAACGGAAATATGAACGGGTTGATGGGAGAATTGGGGAAGCTCGGACAGCAATATTTTCCCTCTGCGCGCCCAGCCGATTATGTGGATCTGATCTCGTGGGTGATGGGTCGTACGCCTCTGCCTTCGAATGCGGCCGATTTCCTGCCCTGGCTGGCGAACGGTATGCAACCGGCATCCAAAAAGCCGGAGGGCGACGACCATACCACTTCTTATTATCTGGACTATCAATTCAGCAAGAAATTCGAACATTCCATGCTCACAGTGGGAGGAACGTATGAACGAATACATGCCGATTCCGAGATGACAGGGGTACACAATAGCGATAACGTGGCGTTCTTCGCGCAATACGACCATAAATTATTCGACCGTTTGAATGTTTCTGCCGGTGTACGGCTGGAATATTACCGGGTAGACCATTTTTACCGGGAAGCCGAAACCGAGTTGTTCGGAGCCAAGGTGCCGGTGAAGCCCGTACTGCGCGGCGGCTTGAATTACGAACTGGGTGAGCATAGTTTCATTCGGGCTTCGCTGGGGCAGGGCTATCGCTATCCTTCGGTCGTGGAAAAATATGTATTGAAAGATATTGGCGGAATCGGGGCTTTTCCGAATGCCGAATTGAAGGCCGAGCGCGGGTATAATGCCGAATTGGGCTTTAAGCAAGGGTATAAATGGGGCAACCTGAAAGGCTATGCGGACGCCGCTGTTTTTTATACCCGGTACAAAGACATGATCGAGTTCCGTTTCGGAGCATTCAACAAGCAAACGTTCGAATATGTGGATAACCTGGGCAAGTTGGCAGGATTGCTCGTGGGCGGGGGTGGTATCGGCATCGGAGCCCAATTTACGAATGTCGGCCGGGCGGAAATTTACGGTGTCGATGTGTCGACCAGCGGGGTATATGATTTCAATCCGCATACCCGCTTGACGTACAACCTGGGCTATGTATACACCGAGCCTCGCGATAGGGATCTGGCCCGGCGCAATGCGGAAGAGGAAGCGAATACCGATTTGCTGGCCATGCGGTCGAAATCGAACGATTCCCCCTACCTGAAATACCGTCAGAAACATACGGTGAAAGGAGTATTCGATTTCGAATGGAAACGGTTGAGCATCGGGACTAACCTGAGTTGGAAGAGCAAAACCCTGGCGGCCGATTATTTTATTCTCGACGAACGTGAGAAACCTTACGATAACCTGATGGATTGTATCCGTTTGCTACTATTCGGCGATCTGGGCGAATACTGGAAAGCGCATAATACGGGCTTTTTTACGATGGACGTGCGTCTGGGCGTGCAACTGACGCGCTGGCTGCGTTTCCAAGGTATCGTCAACAACGTACTGAATACGGAATACAGTGTTCGCCCGATGGACATCGGGGCGCCCAGGACTTTCATCCTGCAATTGAGCGCCGATTTCTAAGGGGCTGTAAAAGGAAAATGTATTCCCGGCGGTCGCTTTTTTCCTTTCCGGCCTATACGACTGTCGGCCTACTTATTGTAATTCTTTTTAGTTGGAAATATACGTATGCCGATGGATTTCTTTTTTTATG
>DBFJSK010000148.1:0-10989 GCA_048403675.1 Tannerellaceae bacterium
ATCAAGGTGATCGATTTGCTCGAACCGTATTGTAAAGGGGGAAAAATCGGGCTTTTCGGAGGAGCCGGCGTGGGAAAGACGGTGCTGATTATGGAATTAATCAACAACATTGCCAAAAAGAATAACGGCTTTTCCGTTTTCGCCGGTGTAGGCGAACGTACCCGCGAAGGGAACGATTTGCTCCGCGAGATGATCGAATCGGGGGTAATCCGGTACGGGGAGGCTTTCAAAAAGAGCATGGAAGCGGGGCATTGGGACTTATCGAAGGTCGATCCGGAAGAGCTTGCAAAATCGCAGGCTACCTTGATTTTCGGGCAGATGAACGAACCGCCGGGTGCCAGGGCTTCGGTGGCGCTTACGGGGTTGACGGTAGCCGAATCGTTCCGTGACGCAGGAGGTGCCGGCGGCGCGCGCGATATTTTGTTTTTCATCGATAATATTTTTCGTTTTACGCAAGCAGGGTCGGAAGTTTCGGCTTTGCTCGGCCGTTTGCCGTCGGCTGTGGGCTATCAACCTACCTTGGCTACGGAAATGGGCGCGATGCAAGAGAGGATTACCTCTACCAAAAACGGTTCGATTACTTCGGTGCAGGCGGTGTACGTGCCGGCCGACGATTTAACCGACCCGGCACCGGCCACGACGTTTACGCACCTGGATGCAACCACTGTGCTTAGCCGAAAAATTGCAGAACAGGGCATTTATCCGGCCGTCGATCCGCTGGAATCGACTTCCCGTATCCTCGATCCGCTGGTGGTGGGAAAGGAACATTACGAAACGGCGCAGCGGGTAAAGCAGATTCTACAACGGAACAAAGAATTGCAGGATATTATTTCGATCCTGGGCATGGAGGAATTGTCGGACGAAGATCGCTTGGTAGTGAACCGGGCGCGCCGGGTGCAGCGTTTTCTCTCGCAACCATTTACGGTGGCCGAACAATTCACCGGGGTGCCGGGGGCGATGGTATCGATAGAGGATACGCTCCGGGGGTTTCGGATGATCCTGGACGGGGAAACGGATGAGTTGCCGGAAGCAGCTTTCCTGAATGTGGGTACCATCGAAGAGGCGATCGAGAAGGGTCGGAAACTGACCGAGCAAGCCGCTCAATAAAGAAGAAGCGTATGATATTAGAAATTATATCTCCCGACGCTTGCCTGTTTACCGGCGAAGTGGTGTCCGTTTCTTTTCCCGGTACGGAAGGACGATTCGAAGTTTGTACCGGGCATGCACCGCTAATCGCCGCTTTGAAAGCGGGAGAAATCCGGTATGTGGCCCAGACGGGCGAAACGACCGGCACGCTTTCGATTGCCGGAGGATTCGCCGAAGTCCGCAACGGCCGCATAACGGCCTGTGTGGAACAGGAACCTGCGGAGATCCCGGAAGACAAGTAAGCGACGACGACGGCCATCTGACAGGCCTTTCACCGTACCTTCCGGTAAAAACGGGAAGCGGGAACGGCCCGGCCGCATAGCAAACTGAAAAAATGAAAAGACAATGAGTAAATTAGAATTGCGTTTGATGGGGTTGATAACGGGTATCAACCTGACGGTAGGCCTCGTGTTGGGCGGTTTGCTTTACCTGCTATGGCCCGATCATTATTTTAAATGGTATCCATCCATTCCGGTTTTTTACTGGCTGGTAGGGTTAACGATGGCTTATTTCCTGGATCGGGCGAAACGCAACCATGAGGATATGATCGTGACAATTTACATGATTGTCCGGATTTGCAAATTTATCGTCGCCTTGGCCTTTCTTTGGCTGTATGTGGTATTTGTAGGCGAATTTGTCCGGACGTTCGGGCTTACTTTGATGCTTTTCTATTTTATTTATCTGGTGTTGGAAACGTATACGTTCTATTTGTATGAGAAAAGGAGGATGAAAAAAAGATGAAAGCGTCTGATTTGTTAATAACCGGAGGACTCATCGTTTGGCTGGCAACTTGGTTTTGCCCGCTTGGCGCGATAGCATCCCCTGCCGGAACGGTGGCTTTACCAACCCCGGCGACGACTTCCCCCCACGATACGGAAATGACCCTGACCGAAACGGTAGCGTCCGCCGAAATCGATGTGCAGCAACTTGTATTCGATCATATACAGGATGCGTACACCTGGCATATCGCTTCTTGGAACGAACGGGAGGTAGCGATCCCGCTGCCGGTCATCGTACGGAGTGCGGAAAGAGGATGGTTCGTTTTCCTCTCTTCACATGTTCATAAGGGAGACTGCCATCAAGGATTTTACGTAGCTACGGAAGGCCGACATAAAGGAAAGGTCGTTGAAAAAAACAGCAGGGGGGAAGAAGTGCGGCCGCTGGATCTTTCGGTTACTAAGAACGTAGCGGCGTTATGGGTGAGTTGCCTCCTGCTCACCGCCGTGGTATTGGGTATAGCCCGGTGGTACAAGCGGCATCCCCTGGAAGCGCCGCGCGGATTCACCGGTATGATGGAAATGGCGATTGTGGCGATGCACGAAGGAGTTATCAAAGAAAATATCGGCCCGGCATACAAACCTTACGGTCCCTACTTGCTGACGGTATTTTTTTTCGTGCTGATAAACAATCTGATGGGCTTGGTTCCGCTGTTCCCGGGCGGTGCGAACGTGACAGGCAATATAGCGGTCACCTTGGTGCTGGCGTTGATTACATTCGTGTTGGTCAACGTATTCGCAACCCGGGCGTATTGGAAAGATATTTTCTGGCCGCGCACGCCTATTTTCCTCAAGCTTCCGCTGCCGATCATGCCGTTTGTGGAGTTTTTCGGCATCCTGACCAAACCGTTTGCCTTGATGATTCGTTTGTTTGCCAATATTATGGCCGGGCATACGATTCTGCTGGGACTCACTTGCCTCATCTTTATCACGGTTTCGATGGGGCCGGCAATCAACGGCAGCATGACGGTGGTATCGGTTTTGTTCTGCATTTTCATGAATTGCATCGAACTCCTGGTGGCCTGCATCCAGGCATATATTTTCACGTTGCTGTCGGCCGTATACATCGGGTTGGCACAGGTTAAAGAGTAAAAATGAAATAAGGTTATAAATTTAAAAAGTAAAATTATGTTGTCTACTGTATTGTTACAAGCTGCTGCCGGGATGAGCCTGGCCAAATTAGGTGCAACCCTCGGAGCCGGGCTGGCCGTAATCGGAGCCGGTATCGGCATTGGAAAAATCGGGCAAGGCGCTATGGATGCCATCGGACGCCAGCCTTCGGCAGTGGGAGACATCCGTACGTCGATGATTATCATGGCCGCGCTGATCGAAGGGGTGGCTTTGTTTGCGATCGTGGTATGCTTCCTGGCTTTATTTCAATAAGTGTCGGATTGTTAATCAAGAAGTGAACCATGTCATTATTAACGCCTGATATTGGATTGCTGTTCTGGATGTTGCTATCGTTCGGGATCGTGGTTTTCCTATTGTGCAGATACGGCTTTCCGGTGATACTCAAAAGCGTGGAAGCGCGAAAGGCTTATATCGACCGTTCGCTCGAAGCGGCGCGCCAGGCCAACGAACAACTGGCCCGGCTGCGGGAAGAAAGTGAACACATAGTGTCGGAGGCTCGCCGGGAGCAAGCTGCTATTTTGAAAGAGGCCATGCAAACGAAGGAAGAGATACTGGAAGAGGCCCGTACGGAAGCACGCCGGGAAGGAGCTAGCGAACTGGAAAAAGCGGCGCTCCGGATACAAGAGGAGAAAGAGAAAGCTATCCGCGAGATCCGGGAAGAAATAGCCGACCTGGCGGTGGGCGTAGCCGAAAAGATTATTCGTCAGAAGATGGAACGCAACGACGAACAACAGGCCGTGGTAACCCGGTTGCTGAACGAGTTGACATTATCTAAATCGTAAGCATATGGAAGTAAGTATGGTATCCGTACGCTACGCCCGGGCGCTCTTTTCGTTTGCGCAAGAACGAAAAAAAGAAACGCGGGTATACGACGATATGAAAATGCTATGGACAAGCTTCAGTCGGGAACCCGCCCTGAAAGCGGCCTTGGCAAACCCGGTATTGCAAACAGCGGTGAAAGAAAAATTGCTGGTAAGCGCCGCCGGCATCGAGGTGAGCGAAGAATACAGCCGGTTCATCCGCCTGGTGCTCCTGCATAAACGAGAGAATCTGATGCAGATCATCTGTTTGATTTACCTCGGATTGTACCGGAAAGAGAAACGCATCAGCCGGATGATTATCGAAACGGCCGTGCCCCTCGACCCGGCGATCGGGAATCGCCTGATCTATGAACTTCAACTCCAAACGAAAGGAACCGTGGAGCTTTCCGAGCGTGTCCGCCCGGAATTGATCGGCGGTTTGATTATGCGGATGGATAATTGCCGGCTGGATGCCAGCGTGGCTTCCCAACTGAAAAAAGCCCGGAAACAACTGGCGGGAAAACACGGATAAACTGAAAAAGAAAAGTATGACTGAGAATATCAAGATAAGTGAAGTATCAGATCTGCTACGGCAGCAATTGGAAGCACTCGATACCGAAGTGCAACTGGAAGAAGTCGGCACCGTTCTTCAGGTAAGCGACGGCGTAGCCCGCATTTACGGACTGGAAAAGGCCGAAGCGAACGAGCTGCTGGAATTCGACAACGGATTGCAGGCAATCGTAATGAACCTGGAAGAAGACAACGTAGGAGCCGTCTTGCTCGGCCCTACCGACCAGGTGGAAGAAGGCGACACCGTGCGCCGCACCGGCCGGATCGCTTCGATTCGCGTAGGCGAAGGATTGCTCGGACGCGTGATTACGCCACTAGGCGAACCGATCGACGGACGCGGGGAAATCCTGCAGGCCGATTGCGAAATGCCGCTCGAACGCAAAGCGCCGGGCGTGATTTTCCGGCAGCCCGTGAACGAACCGCTGCAAACCGGCCTGAAAGCCGTCGATGCGATGATCCCCATCGGCCGCGGGCAGCGCGAACTGATTATCGGCGACCGGCAAACCGGGAAAACCTCGATTGCCATCGATACGATTATCAACCAACGCAGCAATTACGAAGCGGGAGAGCCGGTATATTGTATTTATGTGGCCATCGGGCAAAAGGGTTCGACCGTAGCCGCCTTGGTGAACACCCTGCGGGAAAAAGGGGCGATGGATTATACCATCGTAGTAAGTGCGACGGCCTCCGACCCGGCTGCCATGCAATACTTCGCACCGTTTGCCGGCGCAGCTATCGGGGAATATTTCCGGGATACCGGGCGGCACGCCCTGGTGGTGTACGATGATTTGTCGAAACAGGCGGTAGCCTACCGGGAAGTTTCCCTTATCTTACGCCGCCCGTCGGGCCGCGAGGCTTATCCCGGAGATATTTTTTACCTGCATTCCCGGCTGCTGGAACGGGCGGCCAAAATCATCAACCAACAGGAAGTAGCGGCCCAGATGAACGACTTGCCGGAGAGCCTCAAAGGCAAAGTGAAAGGAGGCGGCTCGTTTACAGCCCTTCCCATCATCGAGACACAAGCCGGCGACGTATCGGCCTATATCCCGACCAATGTAATTTCCATCACCGACGGGCAGATTTTCCTGGAAACGGATTTGTTCAACCAGGGAAACCGGCCGGCTATCAACGTGGGCATCTCCGTATCCCGAGTAGGGGGAAACGCCCAGATCAAAGCGATGAAGAAGGTGGCCGGCACGCTGAAAATAGACCAGGCCCAATTTCGCGAGCTGGAATCGTTCACCAAATTCGGCGGCGACATGGATGCCGTAACGGCCTTTACCCTCGACAAAGGACAAAAAAACAGCCGGTTGCTGATTCAGCCCCAATACAGTCCGATGCCGGTAGAACAGCAAATTGCCATTTTGTATTGCGGCACGCACGGATTACTGAAAGAAGTTCCGCTGGAACAAGTGAGCGAATTCGAAAAGAATTTCCTGCAAACATTAGCGGAAAAGCATCCGACGGATGTATTGGACGTACTCCGTCAGGGTGTAATCGATGAAACGGTGAGCCGGAAAATCGAAGAAACGGCGGCCGAAGTAGCCCGTATGTATAAATAAAAACGCGTATGTCTTCCTTAAAAGAAATCAAAAACCGGATAGTTTCGGTAACCAGCACACAGAAAATCACGTCGGCCATGAAAATGGTATCCTCCGCCAAATTGCACCATGCCGAAGCCATGCTCCACCGAACGTTGCCCTACGGCCTGCGGCTGACCGATCTTCTTCGCCACCTCTTGGCTGCTGTCGATGAAGCCTCTTCACCCTATATGGAGGTCAGGCCCTGCAGACAGGTGGCCCTCGTCGCCTTTTCTTCCGATACCGGGCTTTGCGGCACCTTCAACGCGAACCTTATCAAAGCGGCGGAACATAAAATCCGGGAGTTGGAAAGCGCAGGGATCGGCGTGCAAGTGTATCCGGTAGGGAAAAAAGTAGCGGAGAGCCTGAGAAAGAGCGGCTATGCCACCCGCGAGGATTTCTTGTCGTTTGCCGGGCGCCCCGATTATGCAGCCGCCTCGACGATGGCGGGGATATTAGCCGAGCGTTTTGTTTGCCGAGAGATCGACGGCGTAGAGTTGCTTTATCACCATTTCAAAAATACGGCCGTACACGAATTGATCTGCCGCACATGGCTTCCCTTTTCGCCTTCCGAGACATCCGAACCCATTGAAAGCGGATATGCCGGAAATGATATTCTGGAGCCTTCGGCCGCCAGCTTGCTGGAGGCCTTGATGCCTCGTGTGCTTCGCCAGCAACTTTATTCCGTGGGGCTTGATACCTGGGCAGCCGAACATGCCGCCCGGGTACAAGCCATGCAAACGGCAAGCGACAATGCAAACGACTTGCTCCAAGAGCTGACGCTTCAATATAACAAATCGCGTCAGCAAGCCATCACCAATGAACTGCTCGATATACTGGGAGGGCGCTAGCTCTCCCTCTCTTTTTCTTCCCTTTTTCGTTATTCCCTGCGATCCCTTTTCGGTTAGTCTTCCGCTACCGTGATGTTCGAAAGCCAAAAGTGGAAAGCCAGAAATCGCGAACGGGAAGCTGCCAGTGGAAAACGACACACCGATTACGAATAGAGAAGAAACGCCCCCGGCTAACTCTCCCGATATTGTTTAGGCGTAAGCCCCGTATACCGCTTAAAAAATTTGCCGAAAAAAGAAGCATTCGGAAAATTCAGATCATAAGCTATTTGCTGAACCGTGCGATCGGTAGACTTCAACTGCAATTTCGCGTCCATAACAACCGCCCGCTCGATCATTTGCGACACCAACCGCCCACTCACTTTTTTAACCACCGCCGTCAGATACCGGGGTGAAAGGCATAGCCGACCGGCATAAAAACGAACCGAGCGTTCGGTTTTATAATACTCCATAATCAAATCGCACAGCCGGTGATACACTTCCTCCTGACGATTAAAATTCGTCACTTTCCGGGTATCACACCGGCGCAAATAAGTGCCGCTAACCGTGTAAAATAAAGAAATAAGCATATGCCGGATAATCTCCGGCTCCGTATCCGGCCGACGGCTTTGAAAAATACGCTGCAACAAATCGCAATACTCTTTCAATACCTCCGCTTCCTCCTTTTCCAATGAAAGCACCGGACAGGCAGCTAACGGGGTAGAAAAAAAGAGCGAACCGCGCACCAAATCGACACTCGACAGAAAAGCCGACGAAAATAAGATGAAATAGGATTGATAATCCTCGCTCCGATCCTGAAATTGAAGAATACTGCCCGGAGGAACCGTAATAAAATCGTTCGCCTCGATTTTATATTCCGCCAAATTGAGAAAAAAAGTACATTTGCCCGATAAGCAAAAAACAAAAATACCCTGCGTAATCCGGTGCGGGTAATCATACAACCGGTTTCGGTTATCGCCCTTGCCGATTACAAAATCCCGATTTACGTCAATAACCGGAAATTCTTTTTCTTCCATACATCAATCGCCTTATCTTCACCACTAGGAGAATTATATGTAGATAAAACGCGAAGGAAACAGCCGGTAGTATATCAGGTTATGATAAAAAATTGAAAAAGGCCCTGCTCCTTGTCCATTTTTTAGACAGGATTGTACATTTTTTAGACAAGACAAGATTCCCGTCATTCTTATATTCAATTCATTATAAAACACTTATATTTATGGCACATATTTTGTCATATAAGTATCAAACTTTAATTCGACCCGCCATGCAGAGTACATTTCGCAATTTGCTTCACATTTTCAAGCGATTCAAAATAGCCAGCTTCACGAATCTGGCCGGGTTAAGCATTGCCTTTTTCCTGTTCCTTCTGATCGCCATCCACGTCAGTCACGAATACGGATTCAACCAAGCAATCCCCCATCAAGAACGAGTTTTCCAATTGGAGAACCTACGCGACGACGGAGAGTGGGACGCCAATTTTGCACGTCCGCAACTCGAACGCTTTCGGGAGGCTACCCCCGGCATCGAAGCGATCGGGCTCACCAACAATTTAGCCTATACCTCCTTCCGGTTCGGCGTGGCCACCGGCACAGGCCCCGATGCGCTAAGCTATAAAGAGCAACTGGAAAGAATCACCCCCGGCTATACGGAAGTATTCGGTTTCGAAATACTGGAGGGAAGCGCCACCTGCCTGAAACAGCCAGGCAACCTGCTGATTTCGGAAAAAACAGCGCGCAAACTGTTCGGTTCGGAAAGCCCGGTCGGCAAACCGGTCTTCATTTCTGAAATTAAGGGGATGGACAATTTTTCCTTTTTCGGGATTAACATCGATTCCACCTATACCGTGGGTGGCGTTTACCGCGATTTTCCGGAGAATACCCGCTTGAAAAATGCCCTCTACATAGCCATCCCCGAAAAAGAAATGGCGGACGACTGGAATATGGGAACTTATTACGCTTACCTGCGCATGTCGTCACCAGGCCATGCTACCGAAGCCGTAGAACGCTATGTGGCCGATAACCGGGCCTTCTTAAAGGAATTTAAAATCGAAGATTTACGTGTCCGATCGCTTTCCGACCTGTATTTCGGACAGCAAGCACGGGGCGATGCGGCGCCCAGCGGGAATAAATTGCGTACGAATATGCTGCTTTGCATCGCGATTCTGATTATCGGAATTGCCCTGGTGAATTATACCAACCTCTCGGTAGCTTTGGCCCCGGTACGTATGAAATCCATCACGACGCAGAAAGTATTGGGTTGCCCTCAGGCCCGCTTACGCAGGTATCTGATTTCCGAATCGATCGGTCTTTCGCTACTTGCCTTCTGCGTGGCCCTGGGAGCGCTGATGCTTGTAAAAAATGCCGCATGGACTATGACGATGCTCGGCCACCCGGTCGATTTGGGATCGCATACCGCACTGATCGGCCGGACGTTTCTGCTAACGGTGGGCGCAGGATGGCTGGCTGGCGTGTATCCTGCCTATTTTATCACCTCCTTTCCGCCGGCTATGGCGCTGAACGGCTCTTTTACGCTTAGCCCCCGCGCGAAAAATACCCGGAAAATACTGGTCGGCTTTCAATTCGTCATTTCCATTACGTTGATAATCGGGGCCTTCTTCGTCTTCCTGCAAAACCGGTACATCGGCAACGTGGATTTGGGTTACACGAAAGAAAATACGCTGGAAGTGAAATTAAGCATGGGAACGGCTGCGGCCAAAAGCGAACTTTTCCGCGATCTGTTGTTGAAAAATCCGGTCGTCCGAGAAGTCGCATTTATCGATTTCAAATTGACTTCGGATGAACAGCGTCCGCGGATCGGTTATTCCTATAAAGACGAACATTACTATATGAGCTGGCTCGGCGTCAGCTACAATTTCCCGGCCCTGATGGATGTACAACTGCTAGGGGGGCGGTACTTCCGCCAGGCCGATGAAGCAGACGATAATACCCGCGCGGTTTGTCTTATCAACGAGACGGCGGCCAAAGAAATCATCGCCAGGTTTCCGGCCGGCGAAATCGGATCGATAGACGATCTGATAGGCACTTCTATCCAGGATAACGGGGAGCAGGTACAGATCGTGGGGATTTTCAAAGATGTGCATTACGAATCCCTTTACAAAGAGATGCAACCCCAAGGGTTTTGGACGTCTGCCAAAAACCGGTACCGCAGGCTGTTGCCGGCCACCTATGCGTATGTAAAAATAGCGGGAAGCCAGCCGGAAAAAGCGATTGAACAGATCCGCCAGGTTGCCGACGAAATAAACCCGGGCTATCCTACGGAAATCCGTTTTTTCGATGAGGCGTTGAACGAATTGTACCTTAAAAGCCGGCAGCAGGGTATTTTAGTGGCTTTGCTCTGTCTGGCGGCGGTGATCCTCTCGCTGGCCGGAGTGTTCGGGCTGGTTATTTTCGAATCGGAAGGACGCGAAAAAGAAATTGCCATCCGCAAAGTATTGGGCGCCACCATCCGGCAGATCCTATGGATGTTCAATTCTTCTTTTATGAAAGTAATTGCCGCCGGCTTTCTTATCTCGGCCCCGCTCGCCTATTATGGGGTAAGCGAATGGTTGCAAAGTTTCGCTTACAAAACCCCCATCTACTTATGGGTATTCCTGATCGCGCTGGCGATTATCGCCTTCCTGACGCTTTTCACCGTCACGCTACAGAGTTACCGGGTAGCTACTTCGAATCCGGCTCCCCATTTATATCGTGGCTAATCCGTTAAACGGATTAGCCACCACTGCGCAAACTTCCACTGCCGAAAGGCCCCCTATGTACACGGAAAAATCCACTACGGAACCGAGAAAAAACGACACGAAGTATCGCCGGAAAAAGGCCGAAATCGCCATTTTGTATCTCTTTAATAAACAAGTAGTTACAAAACACTGGCAAGGAGTAGAAATTTCATGCCAGTGTAATCGGAATTTCATAAGCATCCATTTCCAATTTCACTGCAATAAAATTGAAATTTCACAAGCATCCGTTTTTCTAAAAAATAAAAATTGACAATAAGCCACCCCTTAAGCACAAAAAAAGAACCCTGCCTCAAAAGAAAAGGCGCAGTGAACAAATCACAGCGCCTTTTTCATTCCGTAGCGAGACCCGGGATTGAACCGGGGACCTCATGATTATGAATC
>DBFJSK010000149.1:0-4687 GCA_048403675.1 Tannerellaceae bacterium
GACGCTTTCTAAAAAAAACGGTGTTTTTTCCCGAAAGGGTTAATCTGTGATATTGTAAGGGTTGTGTTCAAAGATAGCCTTTTATTTGATAGAAGGAGGGGCTGGAAGAGGAAAATTTGAAAAAAAATAAGGCAGGGGGCGCAAGGTTTCTTTAAGGGCTTAGGGATTGTAAAGATTTTTTTTCAACCGGAAAGACCTACTTATTGTATTTTCCGATTGTTTTCCCAAAAGGGATGCCGATGCAATTTCCATTTTCTCGCAGTGTAATTGAAATTGCATGCTTATGCAATCCCAATTACATAAGCATGCAATCGCAACTTCTTCGGCATGTTTTGCATTCCGCTATTTATCAGCTACTTGCAAAACAGACAAAACCGCTTGTTCCGGCGCCGGCTTCGTGTATTTTTTTTATTTTTCGAATGGCGCGTGGCTTTATACTGCGCTTCTTTTCCGGGGTGTTGGGCGTCGGGGGGGGTATTGAGTACGTGGGGCGTTGAACGTCGTAGGGCATCTTGAGCACGTGGGGCGTCTTGGTTGTCACCAGGGGTACGCGCATTCCGGCATTTCTAATATTTCCGGGGTCGTGGGCGTCGTGAGGTGTCTTGAGCACATGGGGCATCCTGAACGTCATAGGGCGTCGTGGTTCTCATCATGGGTACGCGTACCTCCGGCATTTCCAACATTTCCGGCATCTTCGGCGGAAAGGCTTTCTGCGCAATTCATTTTTTCCACGCTAGGCCGGATGGCCGGATAGCGAACCCTCGCTAAGGCCGTACCCAAAGAAAGCGCCCCCCCCCTACTCCGCCGTGTGGGGCGGCAGCACAAACGAGAACGTAGAGCCGATCCCTTCGGTGGAATCCACCTCGATGGAACCGCCCATCTTCGTAATCAGCCCCTTGCAGATAGCCAACCCCAGACCGATTCCCTCCACGTAATCGTTCAGCTTGACGAAACGCTGGAACAGCGTGCGCAGCTTCTCCCGGGGAATCCCCACGCCCGTATCCTTCACGTAAAAGCGCAAATAGCCTTCCGCCAGCGGCGTATACCCCATCGTAATCGATCCCTCAGGCGTATTCTTGATAGCATTATTCATCAAATTATTCACCAGTTGAAGCAATCGCACCGGGTCGGTTCCGAACAAACACGTCTCCGCCCCCTTCTCCAATATGATTTTCACCCCTTCGGCCGCGCGCAATTTGGCCGAAGCGAAAATGGTATCCATCAAATCGTTCACGTTCACCTGGGAATAATTAATCTGGATGGCGTCCGCCTCGATCTTCGACAAATCCAGTATATCGTTGATAAGCTGCATCAGCAACTGATTGTTCGTTTTGATAATCTCGTAATACGACATCCGCTCTTCATCGGTTTCGGCAAAAGCCATCAACTCCGAAAAGCCGGTGATGGCGCCGAGCGGCGTGCGGATCTCATGGCTCATGTCCGCCAGGTATTTGGACTTCATCTTATCCGCCGCCTCGGCCCGGCTTTTGGCTACCTCCAGGCTCAGCTCCTGGTTCTTGCGCTCCTGGATATTGGTGGAACAGCCCAGCAAGATGGTGGGGCGGTCTTTCTCGTCGCGTTCGTATACGTGGGTGTTGGTTTCCCGCCAACAGTAATCGTCGGAAGGGGTGTAGCGGACGCGTATTTCCGCTTTCAAATCCTCTATCTCGCCTTTGCAAAGACGTTTGAAGGCGGCGCAGTAAGTATGGTAATCGTCCGGGTGCACGCACGAGGCGAAGACGGGCCAGGGGTATTTCAGCATGGCGCCGCTGTTAGAATCCAGGTCGTTCAGGCAGACCAGCGTATCGTCGTAATTGCACGGGCTGTCGGGATCCACCACGATCTGGCAGATGCGGATGTCGCTGGTTTGCAGGGCCATGTTGGTGAGCATGCGGGTGCGGCGCAGGTCGTGTTCCACTTCCAGCCGGCTGGTGACGTCGCGCCAGAGCACCAGCAGCAGCGGGTGGCCGTCGGCCAGCGAGAGGGGGTATTTGGTGATTTCCAGGTGGTGGTATTGCCCCCGGGTGTCTTTTATCTTGCTGTAAAATTCGGCCGGATGCCCGGTTTCCATGATGCGCCGGTCGGTGGCGGCGCGTTCCTCGGGGGTGAGCCAGGAATCGTAGTGGATCTCGAAATCGTCGCGGCCTTCGATATGGCGGCTGCCGATGCCGGTGAGTTCTTCCATGAACCGGTTCCAGTAGAGGTAGGTAAAATGGTTGGCGGCATCTTTGACGAATACCCCTAAGGGCAGTTTGTCGAGGATGGTATTGATCAGTTCCTGTAAGTTCATCGACGCCCCTGCGTGGTGTAGTAGTTCTGATTGAAGATTTTTATTATCTTCACGGTATTCCATATCGGTTGACTCTTTTTGTGTAAATTGGCATAAAGGTATTTATTTTTCCGGAATCGGAAGGGGGAAGGGGAACATTTTTGGCTGTTTGCGGTAAAATCGGTATTTTTAAGGGGAAGTGGAAGGCGGAGTATAGAAAATATTCTCAAATATTACGTATCTTTACCCGCGAATTTAATGAGAAAAGATGAGATTTGATGAATTGAAGCTGGAAGAGGCGGTGTTAGACGGCCTCGATGCTATGAATTTTCAGGAGACGACGCCGGTGCAGGAGCTTACCATTCCGGTGATTCTGGAGGGGAAGGATATTATTGCGTGTGCACAGACGGGTACGGGCAAAACGGCGGCGTATGTCTTGCCGGTGATTAACGAGCTAAGCAAGGGCTTGCATGAAGCGAATGCGGTGAATGCGGTCATTATGGCGCCTACGCGCGAACTGGCGCAGCAGATCGACCAGCAGATCGAAGGGTTTACGTATTTTATTCCTGTCTCGGCGGTAGCTGTGTACGGGGGTACCGACGGCATTGCGTGGGAGCAGCAGAAGCGGGGCCTGGAGATGGGCGCGGATATTGTGATTGCTACGCCGGGCAGGTTATTGTCGCATATCAAGCTGGGCACGGTGGATCTCACGAAGGTGGCGTTTTTCGTGCTCGACGAGGCCGACCGGATGCTGGATATGGGCTTTTTCGACGATATTATGCAGGTGCAGAAGTTGTTGCCGCCTACGTGCCAGACGATTATGTTTTCGGCCACGATGCCGCCGAAGATCCGTACGTTGGCCAAAACGATCTTGAAGGATCCGGAGGAGATCCGGATTGCGATTTCGCGGCCGCCGGAGTCGATTATGCAGACGGCGTATATTTGTTATGATATGCAGAAGTTGAAGATTCTGGAGGATTTGTTCTCGGAGAGTCGTCCGCAGCGTGTGATTATTTTCTCGTCGTCGAAGATGAAGGTGAAGGAGCTGGCGTCTACTTTGAAGCGGATGAAGTTCAACGTGGCGGCGATGCACTCGGATCTGGAGCAGTCGGAGCGCGAGGAGGTGATGAAGGAGTTTAAGAACGGGCATATCGATATTTTGGTGGCTACCGATGTGGTGGCCCGGGGGATCGATATTAATGATATTAAGCTGGTGGTGAATTTCGATATTCCGCATGATCCGGAGGATTACGTGCACCGTATCGGCCGTACGGCCCGGGGTACGAACGGCGAGGGGCTGGCTATCACGTTCGTATCGATCGACGAGCAGGCGCAGTTCAAGCGCATCGAGCAGTTCCTGGACAAGGAGGTGTATAAGATTCCGATCGATCCGAAGTTCGGCGAAGCGCCTTTGTACGAGCCCGAGAAGTATGGCATGGTGCGCCGCGGCCGGGGTCGCCCACCTAAGAACGGTGGCGGCGGAGCCAGGAAGGCGGGCGGATCGCAGCGCCGGGGGCCGTCGAGGAAGTAAATGGCAATGCCCCGTCGATCGGCCTAGGGTGGAAGGAAGCGGGAATGCCCCGTCGATCGGCCATCGCAGAAGGAAGCGGAAAGGGGTGGCTACGCAAGAAGATATAGGCTGCTTCAATTTTTAGTTTGAAGAAAAGAAAGGCTGCGTCCCGGTGGAAACGGGAATAGGCAGCCTGTTTCTTTTTAGGGGGTACCGGTGGGGGGATGCCCCGGCGCAGGGATACCCGGGCAGGGCTTTCCCGCCGGAGGGAGAATAGCCGGAAAAGAGGAGAGTTGCCACGAAGCCGAGCTACTCGATAAACCGCCGGCGGCAGCGTGGCGTGAGGCAACGCTTTTTTTGTGGGGGTAAGAAAGTAAAAAAGGCCGGGAAGTATAAAAAATTCACTTATATTTGTGGGAGAACCAGGCGGGGGAATTTTCTCGCTAAGGGACGATCATCCTTTAAATTATATACGTATGAAAACCTATAGCCAAAAGCCGGAAAGCGTATCCCGTACGTTCGATAGTCATCCGCAAGCCTGCCGGCAGGCGTCTATTTCCGATATTTTACAGGCTTACGAGGGGAAGATGTCGGGTTTACAACCTTTTCAATGGAAAAGCACAGTAAACACACCTACACGGCAGCTTTCTGCAGGAAAGAGAGGTTCCACAAACGCGGCCATACAATGTGCAATAGAAGTAGGGGGCACAACTATTTCGAAATCACAGTTAAGGGAGGCGTTAAAAACAGCTCTTAAGGGCGAGGTTAGGTTTATAGGCAATAATACACAAACAAAGTATTTAAATAACGATAATGAAACGTTCACGCCGGCCGGAGTACAATTATGCACGGATCTGTGGGATATCTATCAAACTAAAAAAATTAAATTGACCGATTCCGTTTCGCTT
>DBFJSK010000150.1:0-4597 GCA_048403675.1 Tannerellaceae bacterium
GCGAGAAGGAACAGATCAACAAGATCCAGCAAAATAAGATCGATATTGAAAACCTGAAATTCGAAGCCGATAAGGCCGAACGGGAGGGCGACTACGGAAAGGTAGCCGAGATCCGGTACGGAAAGATCAAGGCCAAGGAGGAAGAAATCCAGGAAGTACAGGAAAAACTGAAAACGATGCAAGGTGCCTCGGCCATGATTAAGGAAGAGGTGGATAGCGAAGATATTGCCGACGTGGTATCCCGCTGGACGGGCATTCCGGTGAACAAGATGTTGCAGAGCGAACGCGAAAAGTTGCTGCATCTCGAATCGGAACTGCATACCCGGGTGATCGGGCAGGAAGAGGCCATCAACGCCATTGCCGACGCCGTACGCCGGAGCCGTGCCGGCTTGCAAGATCCCAAACGGCCGATCGGTTCGTTTATCTTCCTGGGTACCACCGGGGTGGGAAAGACGGAACTGGCCAAGGCCCTGGCCGAATATCTCTTCGACGACGATGCGATGATGACACGGATCGATATGAGCGAATACCAGGAGAAATTCAGCGCCACGCGTTTGATCGGTGCCCCTCCGGGATATGTAGGTTACGATGAAGGGGGCCAGCTTACGGAGGCCATTCGCCGCAAGCCTTATTCGGTCGTTTTGTTCGACGAAATCGAAAAGGCGCATCCGGATGTCTTCAATGTGCTTTTGCAAGTACTCGACGACGGCCGGCTCACCGATAACAAAGGCCGGGTGGTGAACTTCAAGAATACCATTATCATCATGACCAGCAATATGGGATCGTCGTTGATCCGCGAAAATTTCGAAAAGATCACCCCCGAAAATCATGATAAGGTGGTGGACGAAACCAAAATTCAGGTGCTCGAATTACTGAAAAAGACGATTCGTCCGGAGTTCCTGAACCGGATCGATGATATTATCATGTTCACGCCGCTGAATGTGGAGGAAATTCGCCGCATCGTGAGCTTGCAACTCGACAGCGTGAAGAAGATGTTGGCCCAGAACGGGATCGCGCTTGAATTTACTAACGAAGCGCTCGATCTGATTGCCGAAAAGGGCTATGATCCGCAGTTCGGCGCCCGTCCCGTCAAACGTGTCATCCAGAAGTACGTGCTCAACGAACTTTCGAAAGAGGTGCTCGGCGGCAAGCTCGACCGGAATCATCCGATTACCATCGATCGCAACGGCGATGAGCTGGTATTCAAGAACTAAGTGTTTACCACAAAGGAAATCCCGGTTTTCCATTTTATATTAGGTACGAGTAAAGAGGCAAACGGCGGCCAGGTCGATGGAAGGACTTGGGCCGCCGTTGTTGTGTGAGAACGAAGGACATTTCCAGAAAAAAAACGACAATAAGCCTGGGCCTTTTTTGTGGTTTGAAAGTGTTTGAATATCTAATTGATAATCAGTGGGGTAGAAGCGGCTGAAAAAACATGCCGATGCAATTCGGATTCCATGCTTATGCAATTCGGATTTCATAGGCATGGAATTTTTTTTTCATGCCTGTCCGATTCGAATTTCACCGGCATCTACTTATTTTTTCAGAAGAAAAATGACAAGAACCCATGCCTGCGGGAAACTGTAAAATCCAACCGGATGATGCCCCGACAACCGAATCGGAAAAAGCGGAGCTGCCAAAAAAAGAGGGCTTTTGGGAGCTTTTTCCTTCCCTTTGAATTATTTCACTTAAAAAAGCATGCTTCCCCCCGCGGCGATGGCTTTTTGAGCGCCGGAAGGATTGTTTCTTACCGGCTAAATCGTATCTTTGCCATCGGATAAAGAACTTCTAAAACAAAAATGACATGAATGAAGAAAATGAAATGATTTACGACGAAGACGATTCCGTTAAATTTATCCGGAACTATCTTCCCATCGAACTGAAAGATAAGTTCAGCGACGACGAAATCAATTACATCGTCGATCTGATTTATGAATTTTACGACTCGAAAGGCTTTTTCGACGAATCCAAAGGCGACGACGATACCCAGATCGAGATCGATGAAGACGAATTGATTACTTTTGTTATTAAAAACGCCCAAAAGAATGAAGTAGGCAAATACGAACCCGACGAAATCGCCTTTATCGTGCAAGGAGAACTGGAATATTGCGATTCCATCAACATGTTCAATTAGTAAACTGTTGTATAACCAAACAAATGGTTTAGTAAAAGAATAAGAAAATGAAGTACGTTAAATTATTATCAGTTTTGCTGCTTTCGTTAGCAGTTTCGTTTACCAGTTGCAGTACGTGGAACAATACGGCCAAAGGCACAGCTATCGGTGTAGGCGGCGGTACGGCTGTCGGAGCCGGTATCGGCGCATTGGCCGGCAATACGGCCCTGGGTGCTGTGCTCGGCGCCGCAGTAGGCGGTACGGCCGGAGCGCTGATCGGCAAGAAAATGGATAAACAGAAAAAAGAATTGGAAGCTACTTTACCGCAAGAGACGACCGTTGAAACCATCAATAACGGCGAGGCGCTGAAAGTAACCTTCGATTCGGGCATTCTCTTCGCCACCAATTCCAGCACGCTGAGCGACGCTTCGAAAAGCGCTTTGCGCAACTTCGCCAACAGCCTGAAAGCGAATCCCGATACCGACATCCGCATTATCGGCTACACCGACAATACCGGAAAGGTGGATTATAACCAGTTGCTTTCCGAAAAGCGGGCTAAAAGCGTATACGACTACCTGATGATGCAAGGTATCAGCAGCGACCGGATGGTATATGAAGGCCGCGGCATCCACGATCCGGTAGCCAGCAACGATACGCCCGAGGGCCGGGCATTGAACCGCCGGGTGGAAATCATCATCGTGGCCAACCAGAAAATGATTAACGAAGCCAAACAGGGCACACTCCGATAAACCGGCAGTTTTAGCATGAAAAGGCGGGCAAAGACGGGTAGGGGCGGTTTTTAAAATTCCCTCTTTTCGTTTCTTTGCCCGGTTTTTTATCCGGCTTTTAATTTACGTAGCATATGAAAATCTTTTTCCGATTCATCGGCATACTTGTTACCGTGGCGGCCGCCTCGCTGGCCGTGGCCGGTTTCGCCGCCGGATATATCCCGCCCGAAGAGAAAGAATGGATCTCCTTTCCCGGACTGATCCTGCTTCCCGTGCTGGCCGTGAACCTCGTGATGTTCGGAATCTGGGTGGCGGTACGCAGCGGCTGGTTGTGGGTTCCGCTGGTTGCTTTATTGCTCAACGCCGGATTTATTCTTTCCATGTTTCAAGTCCGGGTTTGGCCGCGGAGCGACGTACCGGTTTCCGAACAAATCAAAATCATTACGTATAATGTCGATAATTTCTCGGCCGGCGGTCGTTCCACCCTCGATGAGATTGCCCGGTGGGTAGAATCGCAGCACCCCGATATTGTCTGTTTGCAGGAATGTCCGCCCGCTTATGTCATGCCGATCGATTCGGTCGTGAGCCGTTTTCGTTTCTTTCCTTACGCTTGCACTACCCGCATGGCCGACGAAGGCTCTGCATTGGCTATTTTCAGCCGTTATCCTATCTTGCATTGCGAACCGGTGCTTTATCCCGGCACTTCGAATAAAACCCTGGTCGCTACTTTACTCGTCAGGGGCGATACAATCCGCGTTATTAATAATCATTTACAAACCACGAGCGTGAATGCCGTCAAACCCCGCCTTTATCAGGCCAAGGCCGAGCGGGACGCGTTGGAGGGTACCGAAGCCGCTTTCCAAATGGCTTTCCAGATGAAGCGCAATTTTGTGCTTCGCGCCGAGCAGGCCGATTTCGTGCGGCAACTGATCCGCTCTTCTTCGGTGCCGGTTATTGTGACCGGCGATTTTAACGATACCCCCGCTTCCTATACTTATCATCGGGTGAAAGGACTGCTTACCGATGGGTTTCGCGACGCCGGAAGCGGCTTCGGGTATACGTTCCGCGAGTTGCGCCGTTTGTTTCGGATCGATTACATTTTTTATTCTTCTAACTTTCGGGGTATACGCTATGATTCTCCTGACCTCCCGTTCAGCGACCATAATCCGGTGGTGTGTACGATTTTCGAGAAGCCTTGAGAAGGCTTGAAATTTAAACGCCCGGCTGAAAATTAACGCTTGTTTAAAAATGTATCTAAATCTTCGCGGTCGTTAATTAACATCCCCAACCGATTACAGGCAAAACTTTTTTTAATCTCGTCTTGTTTCTATAGTGACTTATATATAAGCACAAATAATAGTATAAACTGTTTTAAACGTTGAATGAGATGAAAAAGATTTTTCCTTTTTTACTTGTGGTCCTGTTCCTGGCATCTTGTCAAAAAGACCCGGATACGTCAAAATTAGACAACGATTTCATAGTGTTTACCAATCATGATAAGAACGTCGATTTCAAGTCGTTCAGCACCTTCTATGTTCCCGACAGCGTCTTGCTGATCGGCAATGATAAAGAGCCGAAATACTGGACAGCCAATGAAGCAGACGATATTATCTCGACGCTGGTTAAAAACATGGAAGCCCGCGGGTATGCACGTACGATGGATAGAGATACGGCCGATTTGGGTTTGCAGATTTCTTATGTGCAGAGCACACATTATTTTGCCGATTATAATTACAACACGCCTTACTGGTGGTGG
>DBFJSK010000151.1:0-2086 GCA_048403675.1 Tannerellaceae bacterium
TGAAGAAAAGAACATAGGGAGTTTATTGGAAGAATTAACTCTTTCGGAATATGAGCCTTTGGAAATTATCGTGTATGATGATCTCTCGACTGATGCTACTGCCGCTATCGTGGAAGTGTTTGCTTCACAGTATTCTTTTATTCGGCTTATCCGTGGAACCGGCCCGGAAAAAGGGTGGTTGGGCAAGAATTATGCCTGTTGGCAACTGGCCAAAGCGGCTAAGGGTGAAAAGTTCTTGTTTCTGGATGCGGATGTGCGGGCTGGAAAGCGATTGATGGAACGGTCTATGGCTTATATGCAAAAGGAAAGGGTGTCCTTTTTTTCTATTTTTCCCAGGCAGCTCATGCCGGTTTTCAGTACCCGTCTGGCTGTTCCTGTTATGAACTGGATATTGTTAGCTTTACTGCCTATGCCGCTTATACGGTTATTGCCTTATCCGTCGCTTTCGGCGGCAAACGGGCAATTTATGTTGTTTGATGCGGCTACTTATAAGGAGATAGACCCCCATAAGGTATTCCGGAATGATCCGGTGGAAGATATTGCTATTATCAGGGAATACAAGCGAAGAGGAGTAAAGGTGGCCACGTTGCTGGGGGATGAAGATATAGGTTGTGAGATGTATCGCTCTTTACCGGAAGCGATAAACGGTTTTTCAAAAAATGTATTTCAGTTTTTCGGTGGAAGTGTGATGATTACCTGTTTGTATGCGGTTGTAACAACAATAACGCCTTTCTGGTTGTTTATGGGTAATATGCCGATAGGGGGTTGGATAAGCATAGCCGCTGTTATTCTGATCCGTGTGTTTATATCGTCGGCTAGCAAACAGTCGGCTGTTTTAAATATACTTTTAATGATTCCCCAGCAACTTGTGTTTTGGATAATTATTTTTACAGCCCTCGTTCAACGTAAAAACAAAGCCATTGTATGGAAAGAACGGAATATTTACGAAAGTATCTGATCTTAATTGGGTTATTCGTCGTGCGATTCTCTGTCGGCGCGCAGTACAGTACGGAAATATATACTGCTTATACGAGCGGTGACATGGACAAGTGGGAAGCTGCGGTGGTAAAAATGGAGAATAGCAGCGTGGCTTCTTTAAGTGAAAAACTTGAATTATTGAATTATTATTACGGCTATGTAGGTTACCTCCTTGGTGAGGGGGAAAAGAGCAAGGCCAGGAATTATATTGCCAAAGGAGAAAAGCTGATCGATCTCGTTCTGAGAGAATACCCAGATAACGTGGAAGCTACGGCTTACAAAGGTTCGTTTACTGCTTATGAAATGTCGATTAACAGGATAAAAACGGCGGTGTTGGGTCCGATAAGTCTTCACTATATCAATAAGGCGTATAAGCTTGACCCGAATAATCTGCAGGCTCTTGTGGATAAGGCTAACTTGCTTTTTTACGCCCCGGCTGTTTTCGGGGGAGATAAAGAGCAGGCAATCCCTTTGTATCAAAGAGCGATACAAAAAATGGAAAACGAAAATCTGAATCATCAGAACTGGTATTATCTGAATTTGCTTGTTGTTTTGGCACAGCACTACGAAAAAATAGGAGAGAAGGAGAAAGCGGTGAGTACGTATCAGAAAATACTGAAAGAGGAGCCGGATTTTGAGTGGGTGAAGAATGAGTTGTATCCGGGTCGATAAAGAAGCAGTAGCCGGTGATGATGGGCATTGGCTGTTTCTCCGGGTTCTTTGAGTACAAAAACAAATAAACGCCGAGTAGGAAACTTTCCGTTTTCGGAGGGCGTAAAGTAAACTGTGTCCCGGGATGTTTTTTTTCAAGCTCATCGGTCGAGGATCGGCCAGTTCCCAAGGAATACACCAGCACTCCCGACGAGCGTAAAATAACAACTTAAATCTATCTCCAAACTTTAGCTTTTACTGCTTCGACCTTTTTCTTGTATTGGTCGTTGTGTTAAGTAAAAAAAGAAATAATGGTATTTGCTTCTTCCTCTTTTCCCAACATTGCATTTTTCGCGCTTTCGGGTGTAACTTCATAATCTCACTTTTTTAGATTGCAAAACTCATTTTAATCAGTGAAAATGAGATAAATAGAGCATGGACAAATCACGTCAAAAGT
>DBFJSK010000152.1:0-19413 GCA_048403675.1 Tannerellaceae bacterium
CCAATCTGTATTGTTTCGACGCTCGTTCGTTATTCGCTCATCCGATAGAAGAAGTCATCGGGTTGATCTATCCGTTTATGCAGGCGGCGAATGCTTCCGGACTCGATATGCTGATCGAAGATTTGTCCGACGGCCTTTTTCCCGAGGAAGGCTACGAACATATCACCCGTATCTTATTGAAAACCTTCGTCAATTCGCTCGAACCTTTTCTCAAAGCCGTCGGATACTTTGTGTATAAGGGCGTACCCATTACGGTGGAAGGAACGGTGGTGGATTGCTATACGGGTAAAAAAACATGCCTCGTCGGCAACGATTATACCGGGATGGATCGTCAGACCTTAGCCTATCTGTTGGAGGGCGAGTTCAAGTACGATCACACCCGGCGCGGCTTGCCGTTGCCGTCGGTCAACGGCGTAAAAGGCTTTTTCGATCTCAAGCGGGCCGAACCGGGGCGTTCGTACCTCAGGGACTTGCTGTATACTGTGCGCCGTAACCGGAATATGTATGTGGTGCACCGCAACGTATCGTCCGGCGAACCCGACGAAAAGGAAACCGACGATCGCTTTATGAACGTGGGCGGTCGCGATACCATAGCTATTTATCAACGGACATTGCTGGTTTATCTGCTGGCGTTAGACGGCCAGTTCGATAAGATTTACGAACAAGTGGAAACCTTTCTGCCGGCTTCTTCTGCGCCGCCTGCCGCACCGGTGGACAGGGTGGAAATGGCGGAGACGGTGATACGGGAAAAATATTTGCAGGATGTGCGGGATACCCAGTTGCATGTCCTGAGGAATGTGTACCGCGGGACTGTCCGGGTGGAACAGCAACAATTAACCGAAACGATTATTCCGATCGGCCTCAAAGAGTTCGACTGGGAAGACGGCGACGACGACGACGAGCAGACCAAAGAGGAATTCAACAGGCTGGATGCAGCCGAACTGATGGACAATCCGGAAAATCATCGTCTGCTTTTTCTGGGCAATTCCGGCTCGGGGAAAAGCACCTTGCTGGCGCGGTTGATCCTGGATTGTGTGGACGATTGGATTGAAAACAGCCAGCGCGAATCCAAACGGTTGCCTATCCGCTTTAATCTCTGCAATTATAACGAACCGGCGAAAGGCCTGATGCCGTATCTGCTGGATCGCCTGACCCATCTGAATATGCGTACCCTGCATACCGACCAGCAAGATGCGCTGACGGAGTATTTCGAAAAACTTTTGCAGGAAGGCCGGGTCATCTTGTTTTTGGACGGAGTGAATGAAATCCGCCCCGATAGCAGCCGCCGGGTCATCGACCAGCTCCTTTTGTTTATGGAAAAATATGCCGGTTGCCAATATATCATCACCAGCCGGCAGGTAGAAATCTTCGGTGTGCAGGATATGTTTTCGGCTTTTAAAACGTATCAGCTTTGTCCCCTTACCGAAACGCAGATCAAGGCCCATTTGCGCCGCTGTTCGCTTCTATATAAAGGAGAAGACAGGCAGCAGGAATTGTGGGAAGCGATCAATAAAGTGGGCAGTTTGAAGTCTTTTTCCCGGAATCCGATGCAATTGATGATGTTGATTAATATTTTCAAGGAAGGGGTCAAGGTCAATTGGGAAGGGTTGAACAAAGGGGAGCTTTACCGGCAGTTTATTTCGGGGCTGATCGATTGGGAAAACCAGAAACAAAACGATCGGACCATCTCGGAATACAGCATTGAAACCCTGTTGAAATTTATCGGCGGGCTGATGTGGAAAAACCGGGTGCCCGGCGGCGTGATCTTGCTCGACGAAGCGATGAATGCGATGATGGAAGCCCGTTTGCTGGGCGGCCACGAGCGTACCCTGACCGACCTGTTGCAATGTGTGGGCGAGATGAAATTGTTGGAACGCGATGCCTCCGGCTATTTGCGTTTCACCCACGATTCGTTTATGGAATATTTCGAGGCGCTTTATTTTGTGAACGAATTCAAACAGGCCGATGCAGACAAACGGAAAGAAATGCTGCGTGCGATCCGTCCCGATTTCTCCGATTTCGAATTTTTGAAACTCTCGCTCGAACTGATGGAAAGCGATGCCCGGAAAGCAGTGAAAGGCGTACGCAAAGAAAATTGGGCCCGGGAATTTGTGGCCTTCCTTTTGATGCAGGGCGTAGGGGAGGGGCGAGAAGCAGGCGATGTTTCGGACGCGGCGTCAGGCGCCCTGGGTTTGGAATGGAATGCCCAGGCTCGGTGCGTACAGGTATCGGGCAGGCAACTGCCGCCCATCAATCCGTACCTGGAATTACTTTCCCGGGTGACGGCCAGTTTGGAGTATCCCGAACATACCTGGGCCGGGTCGGCCGTCGAGGGCGTGTGCGAGGTGAAATCGGTCAAGGCGCGCACTTATATCGAATGTTATCTGTTGAATTTGCTGTATATCTATAAACGGATTCATCCGGACGGAAAGGTCGATGTGCCGTATCTGATTCCGCTTTTCCGTTGCGCTTCCGCTTCGGGCAGTCAGCAGGTGCTCGGGGAATTGTTCACTCCCTATTGGTTGAGGATGTGGATTGTGGGATCGGCCGATTTGAGGCGGTTTCTGAAACTCGACGATCAGTTGAAGCCGTATGAATTGGCTAAAGTGCCCGTCAGCGAGCGTTCGGCCTATCCGATGGAAATGCGGTGGCTGGCTAGCGAGCTGATCCAGTTTAGCAGTAACGATAAATGTTTATTCGATCATTTTCTGCAACTCGGACAGTGGATGCCGGCTTTAGGATTTACCACTACGCTCGAAGCTATACAGGCGCATTTACTGCGTTTGTATGCGTCGATGGAAGATAATGAACTGAAAATTCTTTATTTTAAAATCAAGGATGATCCCCTCTTGGCCAAACATGCCAATAGCATGTTGTTGATGATGGATGACGCGTCTTTTCTGGTGGAGAATTACAACGAGCAGCAGCCGGTGGTGATCTACGGCCGGGTGATTAATTCCTTGCTCAGCCGGTACGAGCAGGAGGGCGTGAAGCAGTTCCTGTTCGAACGTTTAGGACAGATGGCTCCTTCGGCGCGCCTACGGGTGATCCGGCATTATTTGATGCGGAATATTTATGCTTCCCGGTTGATGCATTATTTGTGGGAGGAGGGCGGTTTCGAAAGCTTGGGAGAAGCCCGGACGGATATGCTCGATTTGATGCCGCTCAACCGTATCCCGGCCCCCGTGGTCGATCGGTATTATGATAAAGATATTTACGATTATCAGATCAACCAGGACGAGGAGGAAGAGCAGGAGGGAATGGGGTATTTCGTATTTTCGGCCGATGCGGGAACTTTGAAACTGGGCGTGCCCGATATTGATTTCGAATTTCGGGGGAAGATCCTGAAAATGTACACGCACGACGATCAGGATAAATTGCTGATGGAAGTGAACGGCGAAGGGTATGAAATAGTCAACCGCTGTACGGTGAAAATAGAATGTGTAGGCGATTTGGTGTTGCTGCCGCTCCATGGCCGGCTCAGCGGGCCGGGTCCCGACGGGGAACTCCGGTCGTTGCCTTATCTGGCCGCCATGAGCAATGAGAAAGGTTTGTTGATTTATACTTTTTCCGAAGAAGAGGAGGAGGTCTATAGCTACTGGAATGAACAGCATCAGGTGATCGATGTGGCGGGCGTCAGTTGCCGCCTGACGCATTATGCGGTAGAGAAGCGGGAGACGCTTCTGCGGGTCGTGACGATGCGGCGGCCCTGTGAATTGCCGAAGTTCCGCGGCCGGATCTGGATGTATGAAAAAGCGTCGGATACCCGGTCGGTGATGGTGAACAAGGCTTTGCGTACCGATTATACTTGCCGGAATGAGTTCTTCGAATCGGTGCGGGTGGAGCATGTGCCTAAAAAAGGCGTGCTGATGCGGTATGAGGCTGCGTATGCGGTATATGGGTATCGCGGAAAATCCGTCCGGTTATGGGCCGAACCGTTGAAAAGCGAGCTGGTCAACAAATATGTGAAGGTAAAGGGGCTTGATGAGGTATTTGTGGTTTCGGGTAAAACCGCTCCGGGCGAATTTTTCGCCGAGTTGACGTTGGTCGGGCCTTCCCGGATGCAGCTTCCGGCCTTCGGACAGTTGCAACGCAAGTCGGGTACGGCCGGCGAAGACGAAAGCATCCCTTATATTTACCGCATGGTGCGCGGGAATAACTATATCTTGCGAGTCGATGATCCGGCTTGGCTGGAACGGTTGGGCCGGAAGGAATTTGCCGACGCCTTGATTGCCGAAGAAGATTTCCGGGTGAAAAATCAATATTTGCAATTGCGTTCCGTGCAGCTTATCCGGCATAATCCGCAAGCGGTGTTGCTTACCTTATATGCGATCAAGGAGGTGGATTTGTTGCAATTGCCTTTCGAAGGTTCGCTCCGTTTTTTCAGTGATAAGAATTGTACCTATCCCATGTTGCTGGGCTTGGGCAAAGGAAGCCGCCATACTTATAATGTATTGAACCGGTTGACGTATGCCGGCTCTTACAACGAAAAATCGTTTTTGCTGGTTAATACCCCCGTGGCGGTACCCGCAGGCGTGTATGTGAAATTGGATACCATGCTGCGCCGTTTCCAGGTGACGGGTTTTGCCGCCGTCGATTTTGCCGCCCGGTTGCAGGTGGAATTAGAAGGGGAAATCCCGCCAAACGGTGTCTTGGCTTTTGATTCCTGCGCCGATTTGAAATTCACTTATTGGCTCGATGAACCGGCGGCGGTAGACGGAGCGCTCAGGTTGGGCATCAGCCATAGCGGCCCGGCTACTTTGGCGTCGGGGGATTGGGAAGATTGTATTTCAAAGGCTACTCAATTGATCGTGAATGAAACGGCGGTCGGGATTAGCAAACAGACCTCGCTTACGGTTTTACCGGAAATAAAAGGCCGCTTGATCGTAAGCGGAACGATCTCCGCTCCCAGAGGGCAGGTGTTCGAAAAGGCCCAGATCGAGTATTATAAGCCGGTGGTCAACAGCAAGGCGCCCAGTATGTTCGATACGGTGATCGGCCAGTTGTATCAGGTGAATACGGTCAGCTACCACCAGTCGCCCGCGAACCGGCAGGTATTGGTGATTCCCAAAAGCGCGACAAGCATCAGCCATTTGTATTATAAAATCAACGGCCGGGGGAAGGTATATGCTACCCGGACGGAGCCGTTGTCTGAAGAGGTGATGCGACAAATATCCGATCTGCCGCTTATCGGTTTGCTCGTGCCTGATCCGGTCGAGACGAAGTTGCCGCAGGAGGGATTTATTCAGTTTTTCTTCGACGAGCATGCACAACTGGCCGCGCAGGTGGGTTACGACAAGCTCTCTTGCCTGGTGGATTATAATAAACCGGATCGGTATCATACCACGGTATGCGATTTGCTGCTCAAAGAATCCCGCGAGATGAGGCGGGTGAATCCGCATCTTTTCAATTTCTTTTGTCGTCGCAACAGCAGCGCGGACTTGTTGAGTTATTATCTGTCGCTCTCTGCCGAGCAGTTCGAAGAGGTGAAGGATTGTCCTTTCCATATTTGTATCGTGGTGCATGTTTCTCCTTTGCAAGTGTTGCTTTATTCCCCCTTATATCGGAAGGCTTGGCATTCGGAGGATATTTCCGGCAATTATGCCGTCAACGATTTGGTGGTGTTGGAAAAGAATAACCGCCTGACGCATTTTACCGGCAAGCGGCGTTCGAAAACGTTGGGGTATTTGGAAGGAGTGGTGCTGACGGTGAAAGAGGAAAAGAAGGAAGCGTTTATCCATGTGTTCGGCGAGGAGAAAGATTTTTATTTTCCGTTCGCCGCTTCCGAATATACGCCTGCACAGGGGGATTGGGTGAGTTTCTTCCCCAGTTTGAATACCCATAGCCGGAGCCGGTCGATGCCGGTGGCCGCGTGGGTGGAGTATCGGCAATCGGTTTTGCGGCGGGGCACGATCCGGGAGAAGGGCGTCATTTTAAGCAAGAATAAGAATTACAATACGATCCAAGTAACGGTGATCGATGAGGCGACCGGCTTTGTTTCTTCGGCGTTCTATCCAACGAATATGCCTCGCTATTATCTGGAAAAAGTGGACCGGTTGGAGGTGAACAGTGCTTGTTTCTATTTTCTGGAAAAAGGGGAGCCGGATCTGAACGAGGGGCGGCCGAAATGTTATTTGTTGATTTAGGAAAATAGAAAAGCCGTGGAAAAGGTGCGTTTGGAAAAAGGAAGAAGCCTAAAAGTGGAGTGAGTATGGAAAACAAAATAAATAAGATAGAATATCTGACCTGTCGGGTGGTACAGGAAGGGGAGGCTGCACGGGTGAATATCGGAACCGATCGGTTGTTGACGGTAGAAACCGGTACGGAGTTGCCGACGTCGAAATCGGGATTGGTGGCTGCCCCTTTGATGCCTTATCGCAATGAGTTCGAATCGCGTGTTTATGCGGCTTACAAGGAATGGAGCAGTTGGAGTTCGGAACTGGAAAAAAAACAGGAAGAACAGCAGAACATCCGCTTGGTGGTGGTAGCGAAATTGCAAAAAGAACTGCTTTTGGCCAGCGACCGTTATCCGAATGTGAAGTTTCGCCTGGAGCTTAAACATTGTTTGGAAGGAACGTTCGCCCGGCTGGAAAAAGGAGATGAAGTAGAGGCCCGGATTATCAGTTTGAATGTCGTCAAACGGCTGGTGAATGTGAAAACCCGTTTTGAACAGATGCCGCTCGAAGAGGTCAAAAAGTTGATTAACCGCAAGGTACAGGTCACGGTGAACGGATTCGATTCGCGCATGGGCGTTTTTGTCGATTTCAAAGGGTATATAGGTATTGCCGGACTGATCGGATTGCATTACCGGGGAGCGCAGATGGAAGAACATTATAAAGCGCTGATCGGTAAAACGATGGAACTGTATTTATATAGCATCGACGAAGTGCGCAAGCGACTTATGTTTAGTGAAAATACCTTGTACCGGGAAAAGACGGAGGAATCCGCTACGGAAGTGACGATGCAGGTAGGCGATGTGGTGGAAGGAGTCCCAAATTGTTTTCATTCCGCGCATGGTATATATGTGGTTTGCCAGGGGGTAAGCTGCCTGGTGAAGCGGGTTCAGATCCCGCCTGAGGTGTGGAATAAGTTGCCCGAACGCTATACGTTGGGGGAAACGTATAAATTCCGGGTGAAGCAAATCAAGTCTGATCCGAGACGGATTTATCTTTCGTTGTGGGAGGAAGACAAAGAACAGTCGTCCGGCGCAACGTCTCAGCGATTGATCCGTGAAGTGGACGAAGGCTTGCCGCTCGGCGTGGAGCGGGTGGCCATTCCGTATGATGCCGGCCTCTACGGTTTGCTGTTGCAATGTGAAAATTATTTGGGCATGTTAACGTATCATCATGCCCCGCGGTGCATTGCTTTTTTCCAGAAAGAAATTTTAGCGAAAAAATTACCGTTTACGGTGAAGGTCGAAGCCTATGAGGGGAAATATTCGTTTTCCATTGCTCCCCGGATGTCGAAGGTTATGGCCGAGATCGGGAAGGCGGAAACGCTTCGCATGCGGGTGGAAGCCATCGCGGCCGGCGGAGAATTGTTGCTTTCTTATCAAGGACTTTATGCGGGTATTTTCTTTCAGGAAGCCGTCTGGAAAAATACATTAGCTCCGCTGCCCCGTTTCGAGCAGGGAGAAGAAATAGAAGTAGGCATCTGTAAAGAAACTTACACCCCCTTTGACTTGGAGGTAAGTTTGGTTCCCACTCGTTATAATCCGTGGATGATTTCTACCCTGGAGGCCGGACAATTGGTGGATGCCGAGGTGATAAAGGTAGCCGGCGATAGGATCGAATTTGCTTGTCAGGGCTTGGTTGGGGAGCTAGAGCCCCGTTTTCAGTTGCCCGGATATACCTATCGGGTTTCGGATGTGTTGCAGGTTTTGGTCGTGTCGATCGACCGGAGCGCCGGCATCCTGTACTTGGCGCATAATCGGTATGGCTTCGCCAACGCGTTTGTGCAGGATTTGTCGGTGGGCGACGATTGCCTGGTGGATGTCGTGGAGAAAATGTCGCCCACCGTCGCTTTGGCCGAATTGGAAGGAAAATACGCTTTGGTTCGTTTCGATGCGCTCAATGAGTTGACGGCTTTGATTATATCCCGGAAAAAACAGCCCTTCACCCAATTGCAAGTTCGCATTGCTTCGATTTCCGAGTGGGGAACGGTGGTGCTGGAGGCCGACGGACGGTGGCTGAATGGTGTTGATTACAATAAATTTGTGAAAGGGAACGTAATGGAATGCCTCGTGGAAGAGGTGACGGAGGAAGGTTATGCTCTGGATTGTCACGGTATCCCGGGGTTACTGCCTTTCACGGAAATAGAGGAACTGTGGTCGCAAATGACATCCTATGCCGTAGGCGATCGCCTGACGGTGGCCTTTCTGGGAGCCGGCACGGTGCGGTATCCCTTGCTGTTCAGTATGAAATTGCTGACCGAAGAACAATGGAGAAGCTTGGAGCTACAGGTCGGACAGGAAGTTGATGTGAAGGTTGTCGGGGTGGCGCCTTATGCTGTGGTGGCTTATCAGGGGGTGCTGGGCACCATTCAGGCGTTGGATTTGAGCCTGAAAAAACGGTATGTACTAACCGAAGAAATAGCAATCGGAGAGGTGCTGCGCGTCGAAGTGTTGAAACTGAATCTACGCAAACGCCAGTTGATGTTCAGCAGGCGGAATGTGTTGCTTCGCCAATGGGCCGCCGCCGACCTGTCGATCGGAAAAAAATGTAAGATACGGGTGAAGAAAAGAAACGCCGGCATGGCTGTGGACGTGGACTATGACGGTCTTCCCGGCGTAATCGCCGACGAATACCTGGGTTGGAGCCTGCCTGCGTTGACGAAGAAGCTTTGGGAACCGGGCAGCGAATGGGAAGCCTGCATTTTATCGGTGGATGAAGAAATGCATTGCCTTTATTTTAATGCCCGGTTGCTACAGGAAAATCCGTGGAACGGCTTTCCCTATCAAGCGGGCGACCAGGTAAAAGCGGAAATAAAGCAATTTTCCGGGAAAGAGATGCTGCTCGATGTCGAAGGCATCCTGACGGTATTGGACAAGGCTGCAGTTTGCCGGATGGCCGGCAAGCAAGAACTGGTTCCTCTCGATACCTTGCCTTGGAAAGCCGGCGATACCGTCGAAGTGGATATTGTCCGTCTGGATCGGCAGGAATCGATCTTAGAAGTTGAGCCGGTAGCGCCCCCTATCGTATTTCAAGCGGGCGACGTCTGCCGGATGCAGATTCAAAGTGTACAGCCGACGCATTTGGAAATGACTACCTACCTGGGAAAAACCTACAACTTACCGTCGGAAGAGGCGTCGTGGTTTACTTTATCGGATTTGCGCGGGCTTTTTGTGCGCGGTAAAGAACTCAGGGTGACGCTGCTCGAACCCGGCGGATTAGTCAGTCTGAAAGCTACGCTGCCCGACCCGTGGAAAACGTTTTGTTACGGCCATCAGTTTCGGGCCGCGGTAAAAAAAGTATTAACCGCTTCGCTGGTATTTGTATGGGAGGAAAATAACATTCAATTAGCTGCCCCCGAAGCCTTGCACATTCCGCCGGAATACGCGGAGCGAATCGATCTTAAAAAGTTAGTGAACGTCGGAGAAGAATTCGACGTACGCGTCCTATCCTTTCATCCCGCGGCCGGAGAAATGAAACTCGGTCTGGCCCCTTTTAAGCGCGTACCCCCGATTGCGTGCTATGAAATCAAAGACGTTTTGGAAAATGAAACGGTGGTGCGGGGAGAAGAAGGCTGGGGAATTGTCGCCTGCGTGCTCGAACAACCTGTGGGTGCGAAAGTCTGGCTGGCACTTGAAAGACAGGACGAATACGGATTTTTATATCTCACGCCCGAACGGCACGGACATGCCGTTGAACTTTACAAACAGGTGCTGACGTGTATGCCGGTGGCCCAGTCTGCCGAATATATGGAATTGCGATCCGAAGCCTGTACTTATTTGTCTCTTCGTCTGCCCTGGCAGGAATGGAGTTGGACGGCCCTCGCCGCTGAACGGCCCCAATGGGAAGCCATAGCAGAGACTGCGTTCTCGGTCGAGGTGACGCATATCGATGCCAGCGAGGGGGTGGCGTATGTAAGCCGGAAGGCGTTGGAAGACGATCCGCGTCGGCTGGACGAGCTGAAAGCGGGCGATGTTTGCGGCTTGACGGTAGGACGCGTCTCGGCCAAACTCCTGGAGGTGAGCGGCAAGGAATTTACCGGCACGATACCGGTGGAAGAATGGAATTGGCACCGGCTAGCCGATTGTCCGGATCTTTTCCGAACAGGCGATCGCATCCGGGCGCGGGTGACGGCGTTGAATCCGGAGGAAAAAACGGTTTCTCTCAGCCTCAAAAGAGTGTGTCCGAATCCGTGGGAGACAGTACAAGCATCCTGGCATATAGGCGACGTATTGAACTTTACGGTTTGCCAGCTTACCGACCGCCATTTGTTTTTGCAACGGGAAGGATTAATCATTCCCGTGGTTGCCGCCGACGTATATTGGCAAGCCGGTAACCAGTTTTTATTCGATTATACCCTGGGCCAGGTGGTGAAGGCTAAAATTACCGCTAAGGATGTGCCGGCTTGCCAGATTTCGCTCTCCCTCCGGGAATTGTCTGCCAATCCTTTGGAAACGACTACGCTGCCCGAAGTGGGCGACGTGGTGGAAGGGTATGTTTCGAAAATCAACAACCGGCATGTGTTCGTTCAGTGCGGGCAGTGGATTGTCCGCGTGATGCCCGACGATTTGGTATGGGGCATTTTGCAGGAGAAAATAGAACCTTACCAAATAGGGCAGCGGGTACGGTGCCTGGTTCAACAGGTCACCCCCGAAAGGGGCACCATTATGGGCAGTATACGGGATCTGTTGCCGCAACCTGAAAGACAATATCCCGTAGGCGAAATTTGTATGACGACGATCTGCCAATTCGTGCCGCAGGGGATTTTACTGAATTACGAAGGGTATAAAGGCTTTATCCCTTTGGACGATATTCCGTTTGCGCTCGATGAAATAAAAGAGGTTTATCAAGACCGTACGCAGCTCTGGGCTTATCTGAAAGAAGTCGATTTCAAACACCATAAATTAATTTTCAGTTTAGAAGAAGTCAAACGCTTACTCTGCGTGGGCGATTGCGGGAAAGCGCGTGTGGTGAAAGTCGAACCGGATGGCGTGGAGGTGCTTTTCCACCAGATACCCGTATCGATTCCGGCGGAAGAATTAGATTGGCGCCCCCTGGAGGATCTGTCTCTTTATTTCCGTCCGGACGAAGAGATCGAGGTACGCATTACCCGTTTGCAAGTGTATTACAATGAGTTGGTACTAAGCGTAAAGCAAACCATACCCAACCCCTGGCTCGCCCTTTCGCCGGCCCCTGGCGATACGATCGAAACGAGCGTGCATCATACGAGCCTGAAAATGATTTATTTTGCCTATAAGGGATTATGGGGAAAAATTCCCTACAAAGAGGCCCTCTGGCAGGCAGGGCATAAGTTGTCCGATCACTATGCAAGCGGCCAGCCGATTCGTTGCCAGGTGACGGAATTCGATCCTGCGAATTGTATCCTGAAAGCCAGTATACTTGCCTTGCAGGCAGATCCTTTCGACCGGTTGCCTTTCGGCGAGAACGAACCGGTCGAGCTGACGGTAACCCATGTAGGCTTGCAAGGACTTCGCGTGCTTGCAGCGGAATGGATGGGTTATTTGCCTTACGAAGAATTTGCCTGGTTCGAATTGGACGATCCGGCCTCAGTGTATGCCGTGTGCGATCGGTTGACGGCGATTTGCCAAGAAATTAACCGGGAAACGCATAGCATCTTCTTCAGCCTGCGTCGGTTGGCACATCCCGGGCAGGTAGAAGAAGCGACGGTGAAAGAAGTCCGTAAGGAAGGGATACAGGTAGACTATCGCCACTTGCCGGGCTTTATCCCGAACGAGGAACTTTGCTGGACGCCGATAGAAGACGCCTCCATTTTGTTTCACGCGCAAGATAAGGTAAAAGTGCAGCTTGTAGCACCCTGCGAGGAAATGCCTGACAAAGAAACCGCCTTTTTGAGTGTAAAGCGGGCAACGGCCGATCCGTGGAAATCGGTCGCCATGCAGTGCGGCGAGGTGGTGGAAGGAAAAGTGATCTACCGGGATCGCAAAAACCTGTATCTGGATTGCCGGGGATTGATCGGGAAGATCGCTTATGGGGCACTTTTCTGGCAAGTGGGGCATAACCTGGCCGACCGGTATGAAATAGGCCAGCCGGTTTCTTTCCAACTGACCGAGTTGGATACGGCCCATCGCACCTGGAAAGGCAGCGTGATCGCCTTACAGGAAGATATTCTACAATGCCTGCCTTTCGAAGTGGGTGATAAGGTACGGGTAGAAGTTCATCATATCGGAGGAAAAGGCATCCAGGTAAAAACCGGCGCTTACCTGGGCTATATTCCCTTCGAAGAATACGACTGGGAGCCGGTCGAGCATCCGGAAGAACGCTATAAAACGGGAGAGGAAATCGAGGCCGTATGTAAAAAAATAGATCGGGAATTGCGGAATATCCTTTTTAGCGTCCGCATGCTGACACCCGACCCGCTGGGCGGACATTTGCCGGGCGACCGGATAAAAGCAACCCTGGTAGCGGTACGCGATTCTTTTTTGGAGGCCGTGGCCGACGCCCATATCCGAGCCGTTATTCCCAAGGAGGAAACGTCGTGGAAATACCGGGCCGGCTACCCGTATCCGGTGTCGCTTCCCGACCGGTTCGCAGCCGGACAGGAAGTCGATGCGGTGGTGACGGAAGTCGATCGGAATAAAAAAGAACTGACGTTGAGTATCAAAGCCCTCCGCGAAGATCCCTGTCTGTCGTGCCGGGAAGGCGACGTGGTTGATCTGACGGTAGTAGAGGTATTGAAAAAAAATCAATTATTGGTGGAATGGGAAGGCTTTATCGGGTCGATGATGAAGCATCAGGCATTTTACCAACGAGATGTCCGTTTGCTTTACATACCCGGTGAAAAATTAACCGGCCAAATATTGAAAGTGAATCCCGACGACCGGCGCATATTTGTCACAGCCAAATCGTTGTACCCCGATCCCTTTGCGGATTGTTCCTTTCAGACAGGCGACATCGTTTCCGCCCGGATCATAAAAAAAGGACTCGACGGCTTGTTGGTGGAACTCGATAACCGAATCCGTTCGCTGATTCCTCTTATCGAAATCGGGTACCGGTATGAGGAAGTGAAGGACGACAGCCGTTTCCGGACAGGCGACAAGGTAGAAGCCCGGATTACGGCCATCGATAAGGAGGCTAAAACAGTCAGCTTATCGCTGAAGGAATTGGAAGAACAACCCCTCGCCAGGCAAGATCTGATCGGCTCCGACCGGGATGCCTGGGTTTTATCCGAACAGCCGGAAGGCGTGTTAGTGCAGGTAGACGGTTGGTTAGGCTGGATTCCGGAGTCCGAGATCGGCTATAAAGGCGTGATGTTGTTCGAACAACGTTCGCGCTTGGATACGACGCGTCCTTACCGGGCACGCATCACCGGCTTTGACGAGCGGGGAACCTTACAGGTTAGCTTGAAAGCGTTGCTGCCGGATCCCTACGAAAAATATCGGTTGATTGCACGCAAAGAAATTGTCAGCGGGCGCGTCTACCTCAGGCATAAAGCCGGTTTTTTTGTGGAACTGGAGGACGCAGTTGCCTATATCACCCAGAAAAATCTGACGTGGAACGCGTTACCGGACTGGCAAGACTTTTTCGAAATCAATCATACGTATGACTTTAAAATTTTGCATGTCGGCAATGAAATGATTACCCTGACTTGTTTGGAAGATTTGCCTTTTGACGAGGAAGGAAAAGCGCCGGGTATCATTATCCGGAAAGACGAGCGGAAGGTCTATCTGGATGTCTGTGGCCTTGAGATGTTCGTATCCGGGAAAGATGCCAGTTTGGATCTGTTCAATACAGCTTTGGGAGGCCGCGACATACGCGAAGGTACAGCGGTGATCGTAAAACGAAAAAAGGTGGATTACAAAGAACACTTCATCCAGGTATCCGTCGTGGCAATCGTGTAGCCATTCACCGGTTCTTTCCCGAAGGAAAGGCGGCGCTGTAAACGAGCCGCCGCGGATTTCAGCTTCTGGGTTTCGGGGTTCGGGGTTCGGAGTAGATTTCAAACCCCGAACTCCGAACCTCTACCTCCCCCATTTCAAACTTCGAACCCCTCACTGTCGAACTCAATGATTCACCCCTTCGAACAAATCCCGGTTATCCCGTGCACTTTGCGTGCCAGGTTTGAAATTATTGAAAAGATAACTGATAGAAAAAGTAATCACCGGAAATTTAGGTTGTATCCGGGTTACCGATTCCAGATCGGCCGTCGTGATATGGCTCCTATACCGGGCCGAATTGAACACATCCCGGAAAGAAAGCGTAGCTTGCAGCTTCCGGCTGAACAAAGACTGCCGGACAGCCAGGTTCACGAACCAAAAAGCCTCCGTTCGTCCCTGCGTCGTAACGGAAGGGCCTACAAAATTTCCATCCAGTTGCACACGCGTCTCCTTTGCCAGGCGAAAAACGGAATTGACCGTCATATCATAATTCGTACTCGTCTCCTTCTTGCCTCCCGCCTGCAAATGATTCATCACCTTATAATAATAAATATTCCCGTTCACATTCAGGTTCCACCACTTATTCACCGTCAATTGCCCGCTCAGCTCCATACCTAACGAATGATCGTTACCCACATTCGCCATCGAATCTAACGTAACCCCCGCTTCATAAGGCACCCGCAAACGCTCTATTTTATCTTTCCTCGACCGGTAAAACAAACTGGATTGCACAAGCTGCTGCCCGAAATTCTTTTTATAACCCAGCTCATACGAATGAATATACTCCGGCCGGATATCAGGATTCCCGATCTCGGCCGTATAATAATCGCGATACGTAATATACGGCTCCATATAGAAAAGCTCCGGACGATTCGTACGATAAGAATAAGCAAAAGCGAGCGATTGTTCGTGCGGCAACGTATACCCCAGATGCACCGAGGGAAACACCTCGAAACGATTCACCCGGCGAGCCGCCCCGGGAATCGAACTGCGCAACACCTGGTGAGTATGTTCCCCCCGGATACCCGCCTGCACTTCCAACGCCTTATAGCGGTCGCCTCCCATCACATACACCGAATGAATCCCCCGTTGAAAATAAAAAGTATTATAAATATCCTCCCGCCACTCAAACACTTTTCTATCCGGATTCCAGAACTGCATACTATAATCCCCGTCTTCCAAATAAGAATGATACTGATACCCGCTTTCCAGCGCCCCCGTCTTACTGTAAGGATAACGATAACTTAAATTCCCTTGTACCGTCCACCGGATCTCGTCTTCCCACGCCCGATGCCCCTGTTGACGTTGATTGGCCTGATCGAAAAGATCGCTTTGGAAATATTCCAGCGGATTTCCTTCATAGCCCACCATCCAACTGCCGGTAAGTTTATGCCCCTCGCTGCCGAACGTATGCGCAAAGCCGGCCTTCCCCATCGTAACGGTGGAATGCAAGTCGAACTCATCCCGGCTATTGTACGTATAGAAAACCGGCTGCGCATCTCGACCGGTACGGGTTTCCCGGTAATCCAGATTTCCGCTGCGGGTAAACTTATCATAAGCCACCTGTACTTCGGCCTGCACCGACGTATGGGAAGAAAAAGCATACTCGATGCCGCCGCGCGCTCCATAATGGTAATTTTTCCCTTTTCTAGGGCCGTCGGAAAGCGATGTGGTCGTAACCGGCTGCACGATTGTGGTTTTCTCCTGTTCGAAATTACTTTCCCGGACAGGCTGGTTCCAATGACCCGCCACATGCCACTGCAAACGCCTAAGCTGTTGAGACAATAAAAAATCAGCCCCGTTCGAAAGCGCCGTACTGCCATACAAATTGGTCGTACCGTTGATTCCTTCCCGCTTCTCTTTCCGGGTAATAATATTGATCAGCCCCACTTCGCCCTGCGTATCGTAACGCGCCGAAGGCGTAGTGATGATTTCGATATGCTCGATTTGCCCGGCCGGCACTTGTTGCAGCGCTTGGCTACCGGAATAAAAACTCGGTTTTCCGTCGATATATACTTTGAAACCGCTACTCCCCCGGAAAGTCACTTCCCCATCCGCATCCACCCGGATAGAAGGCGTATTTTCCAAAATATCGACAGCCGTCCCCCCCGCACCCATCAGGTTGCGCGAAGCGTCGATAATCTTTTTATCCAACTTGTACACCCACTGCCTCTTGTTCCCTTCTACCACCACTTCCGACAAATCGATACCCGAAGGTTGCAAATAAATACAACCTACGTCCACTACCGAGCCGGAAACGGGAAGCGTAAGCGCATCGGTGGTATACACCTCGTATCCGAGTAATCGGACGATTAGCGAATACTCGCCGCTCTCCACGGCGTCCAATCGAAAATCGCCGGTAGAATCGGTAAGCGTAGCGGCCACCACCGTCGTGCCGCCTTTTTTACATACAACCACATCGGCATCCGCTACCGGCCGCCCGGTTCCTTTTTCCTGTACCGACCCTTTAATACGAATTGGCCCGGCTATTCCGGAATGAAAACAAAACACACAGAAAATGAGAATGAAAACACTTTTCATGATACTTGATTTTTATTTCGTACTGCAAAGCTAATCAGCAACTTCGGGTTTTGAAAAGAGTGAGAGGGCGAGCAGGGGTGTCTGTCATAAAAAGAGATATATTTGTCACCTCCGGATACGTAAGCGAACGGGAATAAGGCTATATTTGTCTATGATTTCACAAATAGATACAAACCACCACCGGAAAACGACCGTTTGTTTTCTGCTGTTTGTTTTCCTTTTACAGCTCCCGCTTTCCATAGGAGCGTTTAACCTCCGGAAAATAAAGGCAGCGGAGAACCTTTCCAGCAGTCGCATACGTGCCCTTCACCAGGATGAAAAAGGCATCCTTTGGATCGGTACCGCCCGTGGGCTCGATACGTATGACGGAAAACAGGTCGTCCCTTACGGCTCCACGGAAAATCCCCATTTTTTCACCGGCGCTTCCATCGAGAAAATCAAACAAACGAACGATAAATCGGTATGGCTCCAAACCTCGCGCGGACTTTACCGGATCGATCCGTCAGGCTCGGCCGTCGAATCGTTTCCGATGTTCAACCGGACGGCCTTTTGGGATGCCGATAGCCGGGGCAATCTTTTTTTGGTGCAAGGAAATCACGCCATTTATTACAAGCCGGCGGGTCGGAAAGCATTCGACCAAAAGCCGATGCCGGGCCTAAGCGCGGACGCCATAGTCGATTTCTTTATCGACGAAACCGATCGGTTATGGATCGTGGAAAAAGCGGGCACCCTCCATTGTTTTTCTTTCCGATTCACCCAGCAAAACGAAGTGCATTTTCAGCCTTTGCCGGACTACCGCTTACCCTCGGATCTGCTCTATAGTACACACGATGCGGCAGGCCTGCTGTATGGGGTGGACGCCACTTACACGCTTTTTGAATTGAATACCGCCACCCGGAATTTTCTACCTCTCTGCACTCTCCGGAACGATGGGGCGGAGAAAGACGAAATCACCTCGCTTTTGAAATACCATGCGGATTATTTTATCGGTTTTAAAACGCAGGGGCTGTCGTTGCTGAAAAAGGAAGAAAAGGGGTATCGGCGGCAGGAAATAGAGATTCCGGCCGGAACCAGTTGCTTGTATAAGGACAACAACCAGGATATGGTTTGGATAGGGACACCGGGACACGGTGTCTATACCTATTCCAACGATGCGTATACCCTGAGGTCTGTTTGTTGGGACGATTTCGGAGGTAAAATACGCCAACCGGTAAGCGCTTTGTTTGTCGATGAAGAAAATACCCTCTGGGTTGGAAGCCAGGGTGGGGGCATCCTGCGGATGTTTGATTTCCGGATGGATAAAAATACAGGGAAACACCGGATTGATTTCCTGACCGCTTCCCGCTCGGGCGGTGCCTTGCCAGATAACGTGATCCATTCTTTTGCGGCCAGTCGGGCAGGCAATTTTTGGATAGGCAGCCGGAAAGGATTGAGCTATGTTCAATTGCACGGGCATCAAATTAAACCTGTACGGTTGGACTATGAAAATCAGCCGGTAGAAAATATTGTGGCGCTGTATGAACGGGATTCGTTTGTATGGGTATCCGCCCTGGGTTTGGGAGTGATTAAAGCCGAATTGCAGTGGCGTGGCGAGGAGCCTTTGCTTACCGCAGTTAAGCGGTTTGCCGTGCATGTGGCGGACGAGGAGGCAAACCGTTTTCCGATGTTTTTTCCGCAGGACGACACTACTTTTTGGTGTGCGAGCGAAAGAGAGGGCGTTTTCAGATTGAATCCGATCACTTCGGCATTCGAACCGCTGCGATGGAAAGGACAGGCGCTAAAGGAAGTGAATGCCATGCGAAAAGACAAAGAGGACGGCTATTTGATGGGAACGAATGCGGGGTTGGCCAGGTATGGCGAGGGGATGTACGAGGAGCTGAGAGAAGGCGCCGCATTCCCTGCCTACAGTGTGTACGGTATTTTACCTGATGAGGGTTCCGGCTATTGGTTGAGTACCAACCGGGGGCTTCTTTTCTACGATGCCCTTGCCGCCTCGACGCGGGCGTACGACCATCGCGACGGCCTTTCGGTATTGGAATTTAATGCGGGAGCCTCGTTTGAAGACAAGCAAAATAAATTGCTTTTTTTCGGAGGAATCAATGGCTTTGTGGCCATCCAACGAAATTATTTTGATGAAGCCCAGCATTATATGCCGCCTATCCGTTTTACAACGATAAGAATAGGGGATAAACAGTATCCGATCGAACGATTTTTGCGACGGGAAGGAAAAGAGGTGTGGTTGGAATTAGCGCCCGACCAGAACTTTTTTACGCTTTCTTTTGCGGCAATCGATCATTTGAACGGCAGTCGGTATGTATACGCATATAGATGGGACGGCAAAGGAAAAGAATGGATAACGAATGGCCATTCGAACGCGCTTTCGTTTGCTGATCTTTCTCCGGGCCGGTATAAATTGTATGTGAAATACCGCCATACAGCCTTGGGGAAAGAGAGCTATAGCTATCCCCTGGTCATCCGGATCCGGGCCCCCTGGTATGCTTCGGGCTGGGCCTATGGCCTTTATGGGATACTTATACTGGCCGGAGCCGGCTTATGCTGGTATGGATGGAACCGGCATGCGGAAAAGAAGAGAATCGATCAGTTGCAAAGAATCGAACAAAAACATAAGGAGGAAATTTATGAATCCAAACTTCGTTTTTTTACGCATATTTCCCATGAGTTTTGCACACCGCTGACTCTTATTTCTGCACCTTGCCACCGGCTGATGGAGCAGAAGAACCTAACGGCTTCCGCTAAAAAGTATGCCACCGTCATTCAGCAAAACG
>DBFJSK010000153.1:0-2986 GCA_048403675.1 Tannerellaceae bacterium
AGTACGGAAGAGTTTCGATTTGAGGGAAATCGAAATCATCAAAGGCATTCTCGAAGCCGGCGTAAAAGAAGGCGTATTCAGCATGCCGGATACCGATATTACGGCTCTTGTCTTGCATCATGCCCTCAAAGGGTTGGAAGTGCCTTATATACGAGGCATTATGGGCGATAACATCAGCCAGCGGATTAAACGCAGAGATAATGTGATGAATTTAATATTCAACGGAATTAAGATTAAGTAAAACAGAGGGATGTATATTAATGCAACAGGGTTTTATGTACCCGAAGAACGGGTTCATAACCAACATTTTTTTGAATTGAACGGGTTGACCAGTGAGTGGATCGAGCAACGTACCGGCATCAAGACCCGGTCGAAAGCCAAACCGGAAGAAAACATCAACACGATGGGGCTCCAGGCAATCCGGAATGCACTACCCAAATTGCCGTACGATATTACGGAAGTAGACCTGATCATAGCGGCTTCCTATTCACCCTACGACACCGTAGCTACTGCCGCACATATAGCACAACGAGAGTTTAACATCACCGAAGCAAAGGCCCTCTATTTATCCTCCGCCTGCTCTTCTTTTGTCAATGCGTTGGAAGTGGTAGAAGGCTATTTCGCCATGGGAAAAGCGACGAAAGCGTTGATTATATCGGCTGATAAAAACTCCGCTTACGCCAATGAAACCGATCCCAAAGCCGGACACCTCTGGGGTGATGCCGCAGCCGCCTTTTTTGTCTCCAAAGAACCCGCCACGGAAAACGATCCCCGTATTGTGGAAATATTTACCCAAGGCCTCGGCCATCTGGGAAAAGGCCCCGACGGCGTACAACTCCGTCCGCGCGACGGCGGAATCAACATGCCCGAAGGCCGCGACGTTTTCATTCAGGCTTGTACTTATATGCCCAAAAACGCCCTTTACTTATTGGAGAAAAACGGCTATACCCTCGACGATCTGACCTATTTCATCGGTCACCAGGCTAATATGCGCATTATGTCCAACATCGCCAAACAATTAAATTTGCCGGAAGAAAAATTCCTGCATAACATCGAAGAACTGGGAAATACCGGTTCGGTAAGTTCCGCTTTGGTCTATGCGCAAAATGCAGAGCGTTTTCAAAAAGGAGACGTGGTATGCCTAACCGTATTCGGCGGCGGTTATTCGGCCGGCGCCTGTCTAATTCAATGCTAATATTCACGTGAGGGGGACGAAGCCTTATTTCGTCCTTCTAAAAAACAGATAAATTATGAAATTATTGGAAGGTAAAGTTGCGATCGTAACCGGCGCCGCCCGCGGTATCGGAAAAGCCATCGCATTGAAATTCGCTTCGGAAGGAGCCAACATCGCTTTCACAGACCTGGCCATCGATGAAAACGGCCTGGCCACACAGCAAGAAATCGAAGCCTTGGGCGTAAAGGCGAAAGGGTATGCTTCGAATGCCGCCAATTTCGAAGATACGCACAATGTCGTTGCCGAAATCCAGAAAGACTTCGGCCGCATCGATATTTTGGTAAACAACGCCGGCATCACGCGCGACGGCTTGATGATGCGCATGTCCGAACAACAATGGGATATGGTAATCAATGTCAACCTGAAATCGGCTTTCAATTTTGTGCATGCCGTTACTCCCATTATGATGAAACAAAAAGGAGGAAGCATCATCAACATGGCTTCGGTGGTAGGCGTATCCGGAAATGCCGGACAGTGCAACTATTCCGCTTCGAAAGCCGGTATGATCGGTCTGGCCAAGAGCATCGCCAAGGAACTGGGTTCGCGCGGCGTACGTGCCAACGCTATCGCTCCGGGCTTTATTATTACGGATATGACAGCCGCCCTGTCGGATGAAGTAAGAGCCGAATGGGCCAAACAGATTCCGCTTCGTCGCGGCGGTACGCCCGAAGATGTGGCCAACGTAGCTACCTTCCTGGCCTCCGACCTTTCTTCGTATGTAACCGGCCAGGTGATTCACTGCTGCGGCGGCATGAATATGTAAAATGGAAGTTATCTACGAAGACAATCATCTCATTGCCGTGAATAAAACCGGCAGTGAGATTGTTCAAGGAGATAAAACCGGCGATACTCCTCTTTCCGACCAACTGAAAGTCTTGCTGAAAGAGAAGTATTGCAAACCCGGTAATGTATTTGTAGGAGTAACCCATCGTCTGGATCGCCCGGTTAGTGGCGTGGTTTTGTTTGCCAAAACCAGCAAAGCGTTGTCGCGGCTGAATGAAATGTTCCGCACGGGCGCCGTAAAAAAGACATATTGGGCGATTGTAAAGCATTGTCCTCCGGCGGAAGAAGGCGAATTAGTACATTGGTTGGTTCGTAATGAAAAGCAAAACAAAAGTTATGCCTACGATACCGAGCGTCCCGGCGCCAAGCAAGCCGTACTGCACTATAAGTTAATTGCCCATTCCGACAACTATTACTTGCTGGAAATCGACCTGAAAACCGGTCGCCACCATCAGATACGGTGCCAGTTGGCCAAAATGGGATGCCCCATCAAAGGCGATCTGAAATACGGTTTCGACCGTTCCAATAAAGACGGAGGCATCAGCCTGCATGCCCGCAGCGCCGCCTTTATCCACCCCGTCTCCCAACAACCGGTTCATATCGAGGCCCCCGTGCCCGACGATAATTTGTGGAAAGCCCTTTCGGAAGCATTGTAAGCTTCCGAAAAAGGGCTTTTGTATCTTTCCCTTTCCTTCTTTTAAGAGAGCTATATTTCTGTCTGTCGGGATGACAAGCTGAAATGGTACCGCATTCTTGCTTTTCCAGTTAAATTTTTTCCCTAATAATGAACTGAAAATTTAATATAAGTTAAAATTCTTGTTCTTGATAAAGGAGATTTAGTGTAGAAATTCATATTGTTTCTTGCTTTTAGGAGAGAAGCAGGCTTATGTTAAATCGATTTGGATATAGAATATGTCGCCCTTTAATGGTATCTTTAAGGAATTTAATTTAAAAGATCAACTCTTATGA
>DBFJSK010000154.1:0-10669 GCA_048403675.1 Tannerellaceae bacterium
CTGAAAAAAGAATACCTATCTTTATCCGCATGTTAAAAAATCAATTCAAATCGGATTTGGTGCAGTAAACAATCTGTATTTCCTGTACAGATTGTCCTTTCGTTTCTGCTCGGGTAGCCCTATTCGAGCCTAGTTTCCTATTTTTATTTAATGCGTTTTTTAATCTGCGTACACGGCATGACGGCAGGCGTATGCTTTCGCCGCGGTATGCACTATATCCGAACAAAAATGAATAACGAAAATAAAACCATTCACGCATTCGATTTTAATTTAATCTGCGACTATTTTTCCCTTGTCGAACGACAAGGCCCTGGCAGCCCGGAAGTTACCCGGAAAGCCCTGAGCTTTGTAGACCATCTTACCGACCGTTCTCTCATTGCCGATCTCGGGTGCGGCACGGGCGGCCAAACCATGGTATTGGCTCGCCAGGCGCTGGGGCGAATAATCGGCCTCGACCTTTTTCCGGCATTTATCGACCGCTTCAACCGGAATGCCCGGAAGCAGCATCTTTACGGCAAAGTAAAAGGCATCGTCGGCTCGATGGATGCGCTTCCGTTCGGGGAAGAAGAGCTAGACCTGATCTGGTCGGAAGGCGCCATCTATAACATCGGTTTCCAACGTGGATTGAAGGAATGGCGACGCTATTTGAAACCCGGCGGGTACCTCGCTGTTTCGGAAAGCTCGTGGTTTACCGACGAACGTCCGGCGGAGATTCATGATTTCTGGATGGAAGCCTATCCTGAAATAGACACTATTCCGAATAAAGTTGCCCAGATACAACAAGCAGGTTATCTGCCGGTGGCTACCTTTGTGCTGCCTTCCGATTGCTGGACGGAGCATTACTATGCCCCGCAGGCTGCCGCCCAGGAGGCGTTCCTCGCCAAGTATGCAGGACACCAGGCAGCCGAGGAATTCGTTGCGATGGAACGGCATGAAGCGAGCTTATATCAGCAGTATAAAACCTACTATGGGTATGTATTTTACATTGCACAAAAGATAGATCCTTTTCAAAACTCGCCGGGGAAGTGAAAAAAAGGAAAACGGCTTTTCGATAGGCGGCTGAAGGTTGCAAACAAAAGGCTGCAACCCGCAGGCTGTGAACTACAGGTTGTGAAGTATAGGCGGCCAACAACCGGTTGTGCACTACGGGCAGCGAACGATAGATCGTGAAGCAGGGCCTATCAGCCGGAGGCTGTAGGTTGTAAGCGGGGGCGCCCCGCCACAACCCGCAGCCTTTTTAATAAGTGGATGCAAAGGGCGTCTTCCGATGCGCCGGCTTTGATAACGGCTAATTGTAAAAAAAAGAAAAAAATACAAGAAGGGAGAGCTGCTGAAATACAAAAAACGCCCTTCTGTATACCCTTGATAAACAGTGTTTTATGGAATGCTTCCGAAGCAACCGGAATTGGATGCTTATGCAATGAAAAACGGATGCCAGTGAAATTCCGATTCCATAAGCATGAAATTCGGATTCCACTGGCATCCATTTTTTGTAGCTGATTAAAAAGTACAAGAACCCCCTTGCTATGGAGCGGCCTTGTCGCGGGGCAGCCGCTGAATAGATTTCCGAAAAAACGCTCCTTTTCGCCCGCGCCCTGTTTATTTACTCGCCTTCAGCCCCCGGATCACCGACGAGGTGAACCCCGACAATTCCATTTCGTTCAAACCTTTGATCGTAATCCCCCCCGGCGTGGTGACTTTGTCGATTTCCATTTCCGGATTACTTTTGTTCTCCAACAATAAATCGACGGCCCCTTTCACCGTATGCACCACGATTTCCTGCGCCTGTTTGGGATAAAACCCCAGTTCCACGCCGCCCTCGATAGCCGCCCGGATATACCGCAGCGCAAAAGCGATGCCGCTCGATGCAAGCGCCGTGCCGGCCGCCATCAACCTTTCTTCGATCAACATCGCATTCCCCAACTCGTTGAAAATACGAAGAATCAATTCCGTTTGTTGGGCCGACGCATTGCGGGCCGCTACAAACGTCATGCTGCTCATCACCTCGATGGCCGTATTGGGCATAATGCGGAAAATCACCGGCATCGCCATGCAATCGTAATCGTTTTTGGTCAGGAAAACATTCAGTTGGTCGAACGTAATGCCGGCGGCTACCGATACGATGATCTGCCGGTCGAAATCCAATACCGGTTTGATCTGCTCGATAATCGTCTCCACCCGCCAAGGCTTCACCGCTATCAACACAATATCCGCCCCTTTGGCCGCCTCTACATTGTCGTGAGTCAGGACAAAGTCCGGATTCACCGCCCTCATCTTCGCCAGCGTCTCTTCCGATTGGGCCGTACACGTAATATCCGACGCCTTGCACACACTTCCCTGGGCCAACCCGCGGGCGATGGCCCCGCCGATATTTCCGGAGCCGATAATTGTTATTTTCATCTGTCGCTAATTAGAGTAATTGATTGTTGCTGACAAAAGTATATAAAATATCGCTCCCGGAGAGCCGAATAAGCCGAATTATAGGCTCCCTAACCCTATTATACCGTTAAAAGTATGACATTTGAAATAAAAAACGTATATTTGCGAATAGATACATAAATGGCTAATAAATTCGAAAAACAAGAAATGAAAAAACTTATGGCAGCCGGCTTGTTGCTGGCGTGTTCGCTGACGACGGTCGGGGCACAGGAAAAGACGGACGGAGCGTATGTGTTTACTCCAGTAAAAGAATTGAAAATCACCCCCGTAAAAAATCAGAATCGCACCGGTACGTGCTGGTGTTTTTCTACGCTCGGATTCCTCGAATCGGAGCTTCTCCGGATGGGAAAAGGCGAGTGGGATCTTTCCGAAATGTATATCGTCAACCATTCCTATAAGGACAAAGCCGACAAATATGTGCGTTTGCACGGCAAGCTGAATTTTGCACAGGGCGGTTCTTGCTACGATGTGTTGTATGCCTGGAAACACTACGGCATCGTGCCCGAAACGGTGATGACCGGTTTGCAATACGGCGAAGACATGCACGCACACAGCGAAATGGAACAACTGGCTACCGCTTATGTCAGTACGCTGATTAAGAATCCGAACGGCAAGCTGTCCACAGCCTGGAAAAAAGGTTTCGACGGCATTATCGACGCTTACCTGGGCGAACTGCCCGAAACGTTTACCTACAACGGCAAACAATATACGCCGAAGAGTTTCGCCGACGAGTTGGGCCTGAACCCCGACGATTACGTTTCCCTTACGTCCTTTACCCACCATCCTTTCTATACGGCTTTCCCGATTGCCGTGGAAGACAACTGGCGTTGGTCTGATTCGTACAACCTGCCGCTCGACGAATTTATCCAGGTGTTCGACAACGCCATCAACAACGGATATACGATTGCCTGGGGCGCGGACGTCAGCGAAAAGGGCTTTACGCGCAACGGCGTGGCCGTGGTGCCGGATATGAAGCAGTTCGAAAATAGGGAACGCAGCGGTTCCGACCAGGATCACTGGCTGGGCCTGAGCCGTTCGGAAAAGGATGCCGAAATCAAGAAAATGCTGGAAAAACCTTGCCAGGAACTCGCTATTACGCAGGCCATGCGTCAGGAAGCTTACGATAACTACCAGACGACCGACGACCACGGCATGCAGATTTACGGGATCGCCAAGGATCAGAACGGCAAGAAATTTTATATGGTGAAGAATTCCTGGGGTACCGACAGCAAGTATAAAGGAACCTGGTATGTGTCGGAAGCTTTCGTAGCTTATAAGACGATGAATATCGTGGTGCATAAAGATGCCATCCCGGCTGCCCTGAAAGCGAAATTGGGCATCAAATAAAGCCTGGTGCGCGTTAACTTATTCTCAACATAAAGCGAAAAGAGGCCTTCTCCGCCTGATGCAGGGAAGCGCCTCTTTTCTATATATACAAAGATGTGCTACGTAATAAGAGTGGAACTAAGCGAACGGATTATTTTACTTGCTTGAGCACGTAATTGAATCCCGATGCGGCTTGCTGCAATTGGTCGTTCAGCATGGTCAGGCTGTCGCCCTGAGCTTCGAAATAGAAAGCGGCTTCCCCGTCGCTGGGTATCAGTTCGTATACATACGCGCTGGAGTTGCCGGGCACGCCTTTTTTCACTTTCGTCTTGCCCATCGTGGCGTAGGTCTGGTTTTGGCTGTTGTCGGCATCCTGATAAGTGGCCGTCATTTCGAACACGCCGTCACCTTCAGCATCTTGCTGATAATACATCGTCAGGTCGTATTCGATACCGGGCCCGTCGGCGGCCGGTACGGTGCCTTTGTATTTTTTCTGAATCACGGCTCCTTTCTTCGGATCTACTTTCAATGAATCGCGCATGTTGATCGGTTTAGCCGGCTTTTCTTTCATGGCAGGCAAAATCGGCATGGCGGGCATATCCGGGGCGGCTTCCGCAACAGCAAATGTCTCTTCTTCCACTTCCAGGGGAACATCCTTTTCGTGGTTTTGTTTCCCGCTACAGGCAGCCAGAAATCCCAAAGCTGCTACTGCGATAAAATACTTCTTCATTATCATTTTTTGTTTTATTTGTGACGTTTGAGGATATAACAATAGTTCCCCTCCTTTTTGTTTTGGAGGGGAACTATTTTAACAATCTGCCGGCAGACCGACGATTTTTATTCCGGTGTCTTTCTTTCTATCCTCTTTTATCCCTTTTTTGCCGGTTCGCCGGTTTCGTTTGTCAGATAACCGGCCGGGATGGTCGAAGCGTTGCCGTCGCGGTGCGCATGGTAATGGGGCGACATGATCTCGATGCCGGCTTCGTTGAAGTGATCTTGTATCTGTTGGTGCAAATCGGAATAGATCTGGCCCAACTGGTCGGCGTCGCGGATAAAGGCGTTGATCTGATAACAAGGATAGTAGTCGCTCAGTTCGGTTTCCAGCACGAAGGGTTTCGGTTCGGCCGATACCCCAGGCGTAGCCAGCGCCGAATCGATCAGCAATTGGTGTACCTGGCGCCACGGCGCATCGTATCCGATGGTAACGGTGCTGTGGATGATGAGTCCCAACTGGCGGGCCGACGCGCTGTAATTGGTGGTGTGCGACGACATGATGAAGGAGTTGGGAATAGTCACGATCTCGTTTTTAGGCGTGCGGATACGGGTTACGAAAGGGGTTTTCTCGATCACGTTGCCGGTGGTCTCGTTCAGTTGGATGCGGTCGCCCACTTTGAAGGGACGCATATAGGTGATGACCAGCCCGGCGATGATGTTGCCGATAACCGTACTCGATCCGAGCGAGATAATCAACCCCACGAAAACGGAGATGCCTTGGAAAACGCCCGAATTGGAACCGGGCAGATAGGGGTAGATCATGGCGATCATGAAGGCGTACAGCAGAAAACGGATGATGTTGAACGTGGGTTGGGCCCAGTCGGGGTAGAATCCGGTGATTTTCAGCCGTTCCGTTTCGATTTCGCGGGCGATGTACTGAAGGCCCTTGATGATGTATTTGATGCAGTAGTAAATCACCAGAATGATGAAGAGGTTGGGAATGTATTCGGCTACCGAACGGATAATCATCTTGACGGGTTCGAGCATGTAGGAAAGGATGCGCATGGCCAGGTTCTCCGTTTGCGGGAAAATGGCGAACAGGATCGGTACGCTGATCATCAACTGGATAAGGAGCACCACATAGCGAACCAGGTTGCTCAGGAACAGCAGTACCCGGCCTTGACGGTGGGTATCGAGAAATTCGTAATCGCGTATTTTGATGGATTTCAGTTTATGTTGCTTGAGCCAGATGATGCGGCGGCGCAATTTTTTGAACAGGTAGTTGGTAAGCCTGAGCAACAGGTATTGGGCGGCGAGTACCAGCACGAACAAAGCGCCGCGTTTGGCGATCTGCAGGAAACTGTTTTCTTTCTTTAAAGCCAGGATTTTGGCTTCGATGACCGGACGGTAAAGGTAGGCTAGTTCCAGCCGGGTGGTGTTTTGCCAGAGGGCGTCCTGGTCGGTGACGCTGATGATGACTTTTTGGCCGTACATGATGTCGGAAACGTATTCGCTGTCGTATACATAGACCGAATCGGTGCGCAGACTGTGCGATTTTCCGATTTTGAGAATGATGTTCCGGATGTCTTCGGCGCGGTCGTGGGGGGTGTGGCCGCCGCGCTTGGCATAGAGGGTGAAGAGGGTGTCTTCGTCTACGATTACCGGTACGCCGGGGGTGAGGCTGCGCAGGGAATCGATTTGATGACGCTGCGCTTCGCGTTTAAGGGAATCGGCTGCGGCGTTGGTGGTTCGCACGTCGTCGAGTTCGGTGCGCAGGACGATTTCATTGAGTTTCATTTCCTGAATCTGGAGGGCCAGTTCTTCCATCCGGAGGGAATCCAGGCGGTGGCGTGCGTCGGGATCGAGGGTGTCGGCGGCTGCGCCGGAAGGGTTGCCGCCGGAAAGGGTGTCGGCGACTGCCCGGGCGCCCGTGGCATCCCGGCCGGTTTCCTCTGCCGGATTGTGAAGGGCCGACGAGAGGATTTGTTCTGCTTTTTCTTTCAACTGGGCGGGTAAAGAAACTGGCAGGATCAGGAATCCTGCCAGCAGCGCCAGACTGAATAGCTGTCGTTTCATACGAAAGGGGATTTAGAATGTCTTAGTTTGGGTTCGGCCTCGCCGGGGGGGCGTTGTCGGGATGATTCGTTGTCGCCGCGCCGGGGGGGCTTATTCCGGATAATTAGTGGCCGCCGGCCGGTAAATGTTCCAGCCAGTATTTGGCCATCGTTTTGCGCAGGTGGAGCGTCGTGCCTTCACCTTCGTAAATGCCGTGGCTCCGCATGGGGTAGCTGATTTGGCTGAACATTTTGCCTTCCTTCACCAATTCGTTTACCAGGCGTTCGCAATTTTGGTAATGTACATTATCGTCGCCGGTGCCATGTATCAGGAGTAGGTTGCCTTTCAGCCCTTTGGCCCAGGTGATGGGAGAGCCTTTGCGGTAGCCTTCCGGGTTTGCCTGAGGCGTATTCATGTAGCGTTCCTGGTAGATGGTGTCGTACAGGCGCTGGTCGGCTACGAAGGCGATGGCAATGCCGGTATGGAAAATGTCGGGGTAGCGAAACATACAGTTGAGTGTCTGGCTGCCGCCGCCGCTCCATCCGGTGATGCCGATGCGGCTGGTGTCGATAAAGGGGTATTGACGGGCCATGTCCTGGATGCCGCGGGCCTGGTCTTCGCTGGCGAAGGTGCCTACTTCCCCGTAGATGCATTTTCTCCACTGGCGGCCGCGGGGGGTGCGGGCGCCCCGGTTTTCGATGCTTACCACGAGGTATCCCTGGTTAGCCATGTATTGGTTCCACAAATCGCCGCCGGCCCATACGTCCTGTACGGTGGCATTGGCCGGTTCGCCGTATACTTCGATGATGACGGGGTATTTCTTGGCCGGATCGAAACCGACGGGTTTGATTATCCAGGCGTCCAGCAAAAGGTTGCCCGAACGCACTTGGATGAATTCTTTCGGGTTCAGCCCGAGGGCGGCGTATTGCTGCCGGGCGGCAGCGTTGGTTTCGAGCGTGCGTACCGAGCGGTGTTTGGGCAAGGAAACCATGTCGATCGCGGGGGGCGTTACGGCGTTGCTGTAGGTGTGTACGGCCCATTTGCCGGTAGGCGACATCTGGTAGCGGTGTTGGCCGGCTTCTCCGGCAGGGCTGAGGCGCTTTACTTCACCATTGCCCAACAGCCGGGCGCTGTAGAGGTAGCGCTGGGTGTAATTGTCGGGCGAGGCGATAAAGTAGGCGATGCCTTCTTTCAGGTCGGTGCCTACCGGTTCGATGTAGTCGAAGTCGCCTTGGGTGATGGGCTGGATGTCTTTCCCGTCGCGGCTGATGCGGTAGAGGTGGCGCCAGCCGCTGCGTTCGCTTTCCCAGGTGAAGTAGGTGTTGTTTTTGAGCCAGACGATGTGGTCGTTGGTTTCCAGCCACGCGTCGTCGTGGTCGGTGAATATGTTTACCGGTACGGATTCGCCGATCCGGGCGATCCATACTTTATTGGTGTTTTGGGGACGGTTCAGTTGTTGGATAAACAGTTCGTTGCTGCCGGGAATGAATTCCATCCGGGGCAGGTAGTGGTTGCGCGCGTCGCCGGGAATGGCGATCCAGGTGGTCGCACCGCCGTCGGCGCTGACATAGCCTACCTTCACCGCTGCGTTGGGCGTGCCGGCTTTGGGGTAGGGGAAATGGATGATTTTCGGGTAGAGTGAATCGACGTTGTTAAGGATGTCGAATACGCCGGTGCCTTCGGTATCGCTTTGCCAATAGGCCAGGTAGCGGCTGTCGGGGCTCCAGCGGAAGCCGTCGCGACAATTGAATTCTTCTTCATATACCCAGTCGAACGTGCCGTTTACGATGCGGGCGTTTCCGTCGTGGGTTAGGGGGGTGATGTGGCCGGTGGCGGCGTCTTCCACGTAGAGGTTATTCTCCGATACGTAAGCTATGCGGTGGCCGTCGGGCGAAAATTTGGCGAACATCAGCGAGGCTTCGGGACGTCCTTTGCCGAGTTGGCGGAGCCGGCCGGTGTTCAAATCGAGCAGCCAGTAATCGCCGCGGGTGTCGTATCGCCATACACGGCGGGTATTGTTGTAAATCAGCACTTGCCGGTTGTCGGCGCTCCATACGAGACTGCGTACGGCCAGCGGGGCGCCGGTTGCAGGGTTTGTCAGCAGGGAAGAGGGGATGATGACTTCGCGGGCGTTGTCTTTGGCGCGGTAGGCTACCACGTCGGTGCCGCCGGTTGCGGGGTTCTTTTCCAACCGGCTGTATCTTTCTCCGTCTTTCAGCCAGGTCATGGCGCCGATGCCTTTGGTTTCAATCACTTGGCCGGCCACGATGTCTTTTAATACAAGGGGTTTTTGCGCCGCGGCTGGGTGGATACCGAAGAGGCTGATAGCCGCGGATACGATCAATGTGCTTAGTTTCATGGGTATGTTTTTCTTTTTAGTATCGAAATAGGGTGGTTCGGATGGCCGGGGGGATGGCGGCGGCGGTCGGCGGAAAGCGGGAGCCGGCGAACGTATCGTTTTGCGCCGGCCGCCACTTTTTTCCGAATCGATATTTTTATTTGACTTGTTTGAAGGCTTTGCCCAGCATGTCGGTGATGTCTCCGGCAATCATGCTTTCTTCGGAGCGGTATACGGCGGCCAGGTCGCCGGCCGTACCGTGCAGGAAGACCCCCGCTACGGCGGCGGTTTCGGGTTCATAGCCTTGGGCCAGCAGGCCGAGGATGATGCCGGTCAGCACGTCGCCGCTGCCGGCGGTGGCCATGCCGGGGTTGCCGGAGGCGTTGAAGTAGACGTTGCCGCCCGGGGTGCAGATCGCCGTGTAGGCGCCTTTCAGCACGATGCAGAGTTTATGCTCTGTGGCGAAGGCCTGGGCTTTGAAAAGCCGTTCGTAGGCAGTGGTGCTTTCACCGGCGATCCGGTCGAATTCTTTCGGATGCGGGGTGAGGATGCTATAAGGCGGTATCCGGTTTACCAAATCTTTGTTCGAAGCGATCAGGTTCAGAGCGTCGGCGTCTAATACCACCGGTTTGCTGCCGGATTGTAAAAGTCGTTCGAGGGCCGCCGCCGATTCGAGGTGCTGGCCCAGACCGGGGCCGACGCCGACGGCCGAATAGGCGGAGATGTCGGGGGGGGTGGTGAAAAAGTCGGTATGCGCGTCGAAGTTGAGCATGGCTTCCGGGAAAGCGGTCTGGAAGATTTGTTCCGCCCGTTGGGGTACGTGTACGGTGAGCAACCCGGCGCCGCTTCTAAGACAGGCGCGGGCCGACAGTAAGGCGGCTCCCATTTTTCCCCGGCTGCCGGCTATCAAGAGGGCATGGCCGAAGGTGCCTTTGTGGGCGAAGCGGGGGCGGGGCAGCAGGACGGCCGAAATATCTTCTTCTCCGAAAAGAATGAAGTTGCTCGGGGTAGCTTCGATGATTTCCGGATGCAAGCCGATGTCGAGGGTTTTCCATTCACCTACGTATTTTTCGTTTTCAGGCAGAAAAAAGGCCAGTTTGGGAAAGGCGAAGGTCAGGGTGAGGTCGGCCTGAATGATGCAATCGGGTTCGTTATGCCGGTTGTCTTCGCCGAAGAGTCCGGAAGGAATGTCGATCGAAACGACGGTGGCGTCCGATTGGTTGATGTATTTCACCACGGCGGCGAACCCGCTGGAAAGCGGACGGTTCAGCCCGGAACCGAACAAACCGTCGATTACCACATCGCGCTCGGTAAGCGTAGGCGGCTCGAAATCGTCGTTTACTTCCGTAAATTCGATCTGATCCGACATGAGCAGCCGTTCCTTATTGATCTCGCAATCGGGCGAGAGATGGTGGGTAGGGTTCAGCAGGTAGGTTTCCACCTGATACGATTCGTCGTGCAGCAACCGGGCGATGGCCAGCGCATCGGCTCCGTTGTTGCCTTGGCCGGCGAACAGGATGATTCGCGTTTGTTTGGAAAAACGACGGCAGAATTCATGCAGGAACACCGTGGCGGCCCGTTCCACCAGATCGACGGAACGGATGGGTTCGTTTTGAATGGTATACAGGTCGAACTCTTTGACCTGGTCTGTGGCAAATATCTTTATCATATTCCGAAGGAAATTTCGATGATTATTTATGCGACAAATGTATAACATTCTTTTGGTATCTACCCACTCTTTTTGGTGCATCTCTGAAAAAGTTGTACATTTGCGAGCGCGTAACCGAAAAACACTAT
>DBFJSK010000155.1:0-2995 GCA_048403675.1 Tannerellaceae bacterium
CGTAAATAAAAAGGCTTATGTTTCGTTTTGCACATCCTCAGTTTTTATATCTGCTTTTTCTTCTTCCGGCGCTGGTCGTATTCTATGTCTATGCCCGGTATCGGCGCAGGAAAGCAATCAAGGAATATGGAAATCCCGCTCTTTTGTCGGAATTGATGCCGGAAGTATCCGCCCGCCGACAACATCTGAAATTCTGGTTATTGTTTGGGGCGCTCACACTGGTTATCTTTATCATCGCCGGCCCGCAGTTCGGCTCGAAACTGGAAACCGTCAAACGGCAGGGAGTGGAAATTATGGTCTGTCTCGATGTGTCCAACTCGATGTTGGCCGAAGATGTTTCGCCCAACCGGCTCGATAAGGCTAAACAGATGTTGTCGAAACTTACCGATGGCTTTACCAACGATAAGGTCGGCCTTATCGTGTTTGCCGGAGATGCCTTTACACAACTGCCGATCACTTCCGATTATATTTCGGCCAAAATGTTTCTTTCGTCCATCAATCCTTCGATGGTTTCTACCCAGGGTACGGCTATCGGCGCTGCCATCAACCTGGCGGCCCGTTCGTTTACGCCGAGCGAAACGTCTGATAAAGCGATTATTCTCATTACCGACGGTGAAAACCATGAAGACGATGCGGTGGGGGCTGCTAAGGCGGCGGCTGAAAAAGGCATTCATGTCAATATTGTGGGGATGGGCGAACCCAAAGGGGCGCCGATTCCGATTCCGGGAAGTAATAATTATATGAAGGATAAAGAGGGGAATGTCGTGATTACCAAACTCAACGAACAAATGTGCCAGGAGATTGCCGCGGCGGGCGACGGGATGTATGTCAGAGCCGACAATACCAATGCGGCATTGAAAGCTTTGCAGAAGGAGGTGGAAAAGATGAATAAATCAGAGCTTGACAGTAAGGTGTATTCGGAATACGACGAGCAGTTTCAACTTCTCGCCTGGATCGCTCTTTTTCTCTTGATCGCCGATTTTATGATTCTCGACCGCAAGAACCGGATTTTCCGCAAAGTCAAGTTATTTACCATTTTGGTGGCGCTTCTGGGTTTCAGCACTACGGCATTCGGCCAGAAAGCCGAACGTAAGCATGTGCGGGAAGGCAATAAATTGTATCAAACGGAGAAATTTACCGAGGCTGAAATCGAATACCGCAAAAGTCTGGAGGTAAATCCTCGTTCCTTGGAGGGAACCTATGATTTGGGAAATGCGTTGTATAAACAGAAAAAATTTCCCGAAGCGGCCGAACAGTATCAATTGGTGACCGGGCAGGGTGAAAAAATGGCGGAAACGGCGGAAGGCAAAGCCCGGTTGTCGGAAGTATATCACAACCTGGGCAATATTTTCATGCAAAATAAGGAATATGCCAAGAGTGTGGAAGCGTATAAGCAATCGCTCCGGCTCGATCCGAAGGATGATGAAACCCGTTACAACCTGGCTTTAGCGCAGAAGTTGTTGGAAGACCAGCAAAATCAGGATCAGAACCAGGATCAGCAAAATCAGGACAAGCAGGAAAATCAGGATCAGAAAGACGATCAGCAACAACAACAGCAGCAGCAACAACAAGATCAGCAACAGGATCAGACGCAGCAACAGCAACAACCCGACGAGCAGATGAGCAAAGATAACGCCCAGCAAATGCTCGACGCTTTCCTGCAGGATGAAAAGAATACGCAGGAGAAAGTGAAAAAAGCGCAGATGCAGCAACAGCAACGCCGGAAAACGGAAAAAGAATGGTAAAATAAAAAATAAGCAGATAATGAGGAAATTAGTTTTCTTATTCGTACTCATGTTAATGGCCGGAGCTACGTTGAAAGCCGCCGATGTGGTTTTCAAGGCAGCCGCCCCCGCCGCCGTGGTGATGGGCGAACAGTTCCGGCTGACCTTTACAATCAATGCAGAAGGAAAAGATTTGAGGGTACAGGAATTGTCGGATTTCGAGGTGTTGATGGGCCCTTCGCAATCTACCTCGTACAGCAGTAGTTGGGTGAACGGACAAAGTTCCAGCGAAACGACCGTAACGTATACCTATATCCTGATGCCGAAAAAGGAGGGCACGTTTAATATTCCTCCCGCTACGATTAAGGTGAAAGGGGCGAATTATACCTCCAATGCGCTGGCGATAAAAGTGCTTCCGCCCGATAAGGCCGATAAGGCCGGTATCGGGGATGCTGCCGCAGGCACTGCGGGGGGGGGTGCATCGACCGGTATCGGAAAAGACGATTTCTTTGTAAAATTGAATGTGTCCAGCCATCAGGTATACGAACAACAGGGATTTTTGGCTACCTTTAAAATGTATGCTTCCCGGCCGTGCGGGCTTACGAATGCCAAATTCCCGGAATTCGAAGGGTTCCTGGCGCAGGAAGTGGAGCTTCCGCAAGAGAAGCAATGGACGATGGAGAATTATAATGGCCGTAATTATTATGTGGTTGTTCTCAAACAAAGCTATCTGTATCCTCAGCGTTCGGGTAAAATCACGATCGATAAGGGTACCTTCGATGCGGTGATCCGTATCCCGACCCAACAAAAGGTGCGGAGCATATTCGACGATTTCTTCGATGCTTACCAGGATATTAACAAACAACTGGTGTCGCCGGCCGTGACGATCGACGTCAAGCCGCTGCCTTCCGGCAAGCCGGCTTCTTTTGCGGGGGCGGTAGGCAATTTCACCATGACGGCCGGAATCAGTTCGACGAATATCAAGGCGAACGAAGCGGTAACGGTTACGGTAAAGATTTCCGGCAACGGCAATATCAAATTGGTGAAGAACCCGGACGTGCAGTTCCCTGCCGATTTCGACGTATACGATCCGAAAGTGGAAACCGATAACCGGGTGACGGCCGCGGGGGCCAGCGGAACCAAAACGATCGAATATATCGCGATTCCCCGATATGCCGGCGATTTTGAAATTCCGGCTATCACCTTCTCATATTTCGATCCGAAAGGGGGCGGCTATAAGACGATCACCTCGGAAGCTTTCCGATTGCATG
>DBFJSK010000156.1:0-7329 GCA_048403675.1 Tannerellaceae bacterium
GAACTACTGACAATTTAAAGGACATGCTGTAATCCTTTTGTGTACGTCTAACGTACTTACTTTCTGACTTTTCCATTTCGTTACTTTTTTAGGTGTAACGCTATTTTAGGACTAGACACTTCTATGAAAAAAGCAGTTCTTTTTTTCTTTCTCTTCCTTTCTTTCTCTTTTACAGGCAAAGCTATTCAATGGGAAGCAAGAACCGGCCTCTCTATTTCCGGTAATTGGGGATTACACACAAGCGCCTATATGGGTATCCCGGTTTCTTCTTTGTTTGCGCTGCGCCCCGCCGTTATCTTGCATACGGTAGAAAGAAACTCTTATCAGGCTGCCGACAAATGGCATATAGGGGTACTTGTTCCTGTCTTCGGTTCTTTCCGGATTCCTGTTCATGAAAAAATGAACCTTCGCCTGGATGCCGGGCCGTATGTGGGTACGGGTAAAGAGCCTCATTTCGGAGGAGCCGCGGAGGCCGGTATGGAAGTAGGCCGGATCTATGTAGGAGCAGGCTATTTCCAAAAGTTCGGTAACGGGTCGCACAGTCAACTCAATCTTTCCGTCGGCTATAAATTCACCTTCTGAATCCTCCGAAGCCGGGTCGGCTGGCTACCCCCGGCCTTTCAATGAAACTGAATCATAAAATCTACCAAACTCTGTCCTTCCGGTAAATTCAGTTTTTTGCGCAGCCGGTAACGGGCCGCTTCCACACCCCGGATGGTCAGATTTTGCATCCGGGCCACATCCTTGGTAGGCATATTCAGCCGCAAAAGCGCGCACAACCGCAGATCTCCCGGCGTCAATTCCGGATATTGCTCTTTCAATTTACGGAAAAAACGTTCATGAATCCGGTCGAAATTCGATTGGAAAACCGCCCATTCATCCTCCGCCGTACGGTTCTCGTCGATCATCCGGAGTAATTTATCGAAAAACCGTTTCGTATAACTTCCGGAAAGCTGTTGGGCCAGAATTTCTTTTTTCAACCCTTCCAAAAAATCATTATGCGTAATAACCGCCAGGGTAGCGCTGGCCAGTTCCTTGCTCTTATAATTCAATTCCGTTTCCAATTTTTCATTCTTCAGCTTCACGATCAGTTGTTCTTGCGCCCGGAGTTGTTCCTCCCGCCGCTTCTTCTCGGCTTCGGCGGCCCGCTTTTCACGCGCCATTTCCCAAGCCACATAGCCCCGGGCCACTATCGCCAGCAAGACCATCGATAAGATAAAATAAAGTGCAAAAGCCGGGGCCGACCGGTAGAAAGGTCGTTTTACCTCGAAAGGATAGGCCAGGGAAGCCACTTCCCTACCCGTATCGTCTTCCACCTGCGCGTGCATGATAAAGCGGCCCGAAGGCAGGTTGGAATACATCCGGACAAAATCGGAACCGCCCTCCACCCATTCCGATTCGAACCCTTCCAATTTATAAAAAATACGGTACCGCCGCCCGCTAAATTCCGGGTAAAGAAAATTGAAAGAAAGGGTGTTATAGGTATAATCCAACGACAAACGATTGTCGTTGACCGAAAAAAAACGCCTCGCCCCCGTTTTTTCCGACACATCGGCCGAAGTACACGGCAACGACACCGACACCCCGTCGTGGCGGTTGTAAGCCGTCAGCGAAGCCAGCGAAAGCGGAACGGAAACGGTATCGGCCTGCTGCCAGCGAGGCGCATAGCGGGCGATGCCTCCGCTCAGGCAGAAATACGAAGTTCCTTCGTCGCCGATATAAATGTTTCCCCGATCTTCGATCGTGGGGTTGTCGAAAAGCGTGAAAGGAATGCGTTGCCGAACCACGAAATGCCCTGCCTCATAGGCCAACAACACATATTCCGTATTTCGGATAAACCAATATAAATCATTGTTCAAGGGCACAATCCGGTAGGTATCGCTCAGCCACGGATAATCCCGGTTAAGCTCTTCGTAGGGTACGATCCGGCGTGACAGATCTTCGTAGGTATAAAATTGACGGCCGTCGGTTAATACGATCCGTCCGCGCAAATTCATCGCGTTGATGGTACCTTCCCGTTTCGTATCGTCCAGGAAACCGATGTATTCCTGTTCTTTCACTTTCCGTAAAGTCTCATCGAGCCGGAGCCGGTAAATGCCTTTAAACATATGGCTTGCCCAAATATTGCCCGTCGGATCGACTTCGAACGATTTGATCAGATCGCTGAATCCCTCCACATTGTGGCTGAACTGCCAGGCGCCGGCGCCGCTCCGGGTAAAAATACTCAAAGCATTGTACGAGGCCTGCACCAACACGTCTTTGCCGTGCAAGAAGCATTTGCGAAGCGCCGTCCCCCCTCCGTTCGGCCCGGGAATAGGCCGCGCCGTTTCTCCCTCGATGAGCAATGTCCCTTTATTATGACCGGCGATGAGTTGATGATCTTCCCGGGCCAGATACCAGGTTTGTTCGTTCGTACCGGGTATCAATCGGGGCGGCCGGTTGTCCGAAAGCAGATAAACGCCTTGGTTGGTGGCTACATAAATGGTCTCCTTTTCGATCGCCATATCGTGTACCATGCCGATCTGGGCGCCGGGGGGTTCGTAAAAATACAACGGAGAATTCACTTCGATCTGGGCCAACCCGTTATCGAGCGCCACCCAGAGGTTGCCGGAGCGATCGGCCGATAAACCGAGCACCGTATTGTTAATCAGGTGGTTTTCGCGGTTGATATGCCACAGAAGAGTTCCTTTTTTATCGATCGCCACGACACCGTCGGAAATGGTTCCGACGATGTAACAGGAATCGGGCAACATCACGGCGCGGTTGGCCGTGCCGGTTTTCAGCAGTCCGGAGGCCGGTACGTCCCAGGCTGTCGCGCGGCCCCGGTCATAGAGATACAATCCGTTGATGGCTGTGACGAGCAATAATTTGTCGTCGTAAGGCAAAACGCCCACCACATCGTCGCCTTGAAGCTGCTGGCGGCCGATAAGCGGGACGAAGGTTTCGCCTTCGGCCCGGTACAGGCCGGCGCCTATGAATTGAGCGTATAAGGTATCGTGTACGGTAAAAAAGTAAAGCGGGGCCTGGCAGGAGCTGCCCAGACGGACGTCTTTCCCGTCGTAAACGAAGAAGGAGGAGAAAGATTGAAAATAGATCTTCTCCCCCCACGACCGAATCGTCCAGATTTCATCGTTGAAAAACCGATAGTCTTTCACCTTTTCTTTCAGGGAATGGTAGACGAGGTGGTGGGAGAGATCTCGCTCGAAATAACCGAATTCTTCAAACGAACCGACATACAGCCGGCCGTCGGGGGCAGCGTATACCGAGCGAACGGGCAAACGGTTGGGCAACGGGTAGAGTGTCCAGCGAATGCCGTCGAACTGTAACAGGCCGCGATTGTTGCCGAAATAGAGAAGCCCCGATTTATCTTGCGTAACGGCCCAGTTCTGGTTGCCGGCCTTGTATTCGTTGACCGAATAATTAATTACCTGCGGAAGATAAGAGAGGCCGGAAGCTTGCCAAAGAGGCGCCAGCCCCCAAAAGAGCAGAAAGCTTAAAAAACGACAGGAGAAAAAGCGTTGGCCGCGGGCTGCGGAAGGAGCGAAAAAAAGCGATAAGTGCTTTGACATGGTATAAAGGGTCTACAGATCACATGGGCAAAGATACGAAATTTTATCTCATTCGACGGCTCTGTGGTATGAAAAAGAAATACCCTGTCCGACAGCCCGATAGGGTATTTCAAAACGGTCTTTATTTCCAACGGTATACCGGTAGTTCCAAGTCGGGTGACGCCGGGGGTGACGCTGAAGGCTGATAAATAGAAAATGCGATTTTATAGCAGACGAAGTGGCCTACAGGCCACGGCCGGAAGGTATAGACGAAAGGTATAGACGAAAAGGTTTCGGCTCCGCAGACCGGTGCAAAAAATGGATGGAAAGCAATAAGACGCTACCAAGGAAGTCTTTGTTTTCTGCTTGGTGCGAACTACTTCGTTTCAAATTTTCGGTACAAAGAGGGAGTCGGCTCAGGCGGTGTATCCCGAATATTTTTTGTGATTGAAATAATATTCCAAATCCTGCCATCCGCTGATGAGGCGTCCGTGCAGGTTCCACCACCAGATGGTCAACGTACAAGGTTCGCTGGTATCCAGCCGGTTTTCTATTTCCCAGGTTTCCCGGTTTTCATAGAAGCGGACGATGTGGCCGGTATGCAAAAATAAAATGACCTGTCCGGGTAATTTCTTTATACGCAGGATGTTTTCGAACGGAATTCCATACCGGTAGGGCCGGAAAAAACTTGTCTGCCCGATCACCTGCTGGTTATCACTGCAGTGCTGAGAGAATTGGATTTCATCATCGGTTAAGTTCAACTGCAATCTATCCGCATAAGGCATCAAAGTTTCCGTTATCTCGCGACTGTCGGCAGGAGGATACTGTCCTAAAGCGCGCAAGGCTTTTCTTCGTTTTAAAATATTCATATTTTCATACGTTAAGTAAACTATTCATATCATCATACAGACTACTGCTCTTCACAGCTTGCCGATTAAGAAATAAACAGCACAGTCTGTTTGTTTTCTATTAAAACAAACCCGTTCGAAGGAGAATGTGTTTTGGGATATTACCTAAAAATTCTTATCTTATCTAATTCTCCTTGCAAGCAATAAACAAAGATAGGAAGAAAAACGGATTATCAGATAGATTTATTAAATAATCTCCTTGTTAATCTTGATTATAGGGTGGAGTAAGGTGAGTTTGAAACAGCAGTTTGTCCTTTTTTTAGGAAAGTAGGTTTATTCACTATAAAATAGAGCAACAATAATGCCGACGAGCGCCTGTTTTAATCGCATTTGTTTAAAAATAAATGAACTCGCTTTAACGCAGGAGAAAAAAGAGGGAATAGAAGATAATACGCGGAATATTCCTTCAAGGCACGCGTAAAGAGTTCAATCCCTGTCGGATATATCCTTCTACAGTGTGAACCGATACAGACCTAAGAAGCACCCTTCCTGAGGGCGCAGATCGTGCCCATAGCAAAGGCGGAAAGTTTCGGCGCATGGGGCGGGGATTTTGCGGTTGCTTCCTCCGCTCAATTTCTCACTGGGCGATCCCTGGCGCCTTGTCCTACCCCATTCGCCCGGGCGGGCCAGCAAAAAGAGTGTTGCGTATTTCGGCCTTGTAATCGGCAACGATCCCCCGGTGTTTCAAATAATCAAGACATCTGTTCTCCAACCCTTTGTAAAGGAAGGATGGCAGGGGGAATAGTCTTCCTTGTTTTTTTCGGTTCTCCATACGAAGCAAAAACGTCTTGAACCCAGTCTTCGCCCCCTTTTCGTCGACACATTAACCGGCCAATCTCCTAAGTGGAAGATAAAAAAACAGGGAAAGCTTTTTTTCATTCTCCTGCTTTATATTTTCCTACGTGCGCCGGTATTTGCCAGTTCATTCTTTTCTAAAGGGAATAAACTTATTTTCAATGGGGGGAGGACGGAATTGCCTAACCTGGCTCGGAAGGATATTCTTTCTTTTTCAACGATTCTATTATCTAACAAGCCTGACTCCTTCTATTCATAAATTCAAACACGTTGCCCGTATCGTTCGATTTTTTATCTACATTAAACAAATGTAATTATATAGTTACCTTTTTTGAATTTCTTCTATGCTTTAAAATATAAAACATACAAATGCTTATTATAGTAAATAGCCCGAAGTATAAATCCCCCATATAATAAAATCGGGGTTAACCCTTATTTTTATTTTGAATAGAAAGAAGATAGGATTGAGTAGCTACCGGTCACTAAAGAGGGGGAAGAAAGGATAAGACAGGAAAACGCACGGCTGCCATATTAATGTATAGTTATTTTTTCGATTTCAATCTTTATGTCTCCTCTTTTTTAGATACGATAGAGAAGAAGAATGAAAAATAGAACTCTCCGTTCAGAAAAAAAAGAATAAAGCCCAAGGAAGTGGAAGAAGCAACTCGAAATGCAGGACAATTCCGACCGTTTACCTCCGCATTCCTATTATTTATGCCACCTTGCTTTGAATAACGCTTCACGAAAGAAATTGCTTATAGTTGTTAACTATCCAATTTTTAACCAGTCAATCGGTTAGCTATCTGATAAAATATCTTACTTGCTACAAGTAATTATATTGGCTATTGCAGGGGGAAAACAGCTTATATTAGGGGCCGATCTCCTTATGAATGGAGAACTGTTTACGCACGAAAGGAAAGGAAAACAGATCGGATAAGATAGAAAATTTCTTCCTCCGCTTTTCTCTCCATTTTTTAGTCGATTGTGATCGATCGTTAGGGTAACGCCTGGCTTTTCATCTTTCCAGGTTTTTTGAACATCAAAGGGAAAGAACTGATTTCAACTGGGTAATAACCGGAGCCTTCCCGCTCAGCAGGCTGTAACTATTATGGCCGCCCGCATATAAAATACAAAAGATACCTAAAAATCGGGCTACTTCCGCATCATGCAGGGTGTCTCCTACCATCACCGTGCCAGCCACGTCCAGTTGTTCGCGCCGCATTAACGATTTTCCAATTTCTATTTTTCCGGATGCACACTGATCGGTCGCCCCGTACACGCCGGCGAATTTTTCGGCTAAGTCAAACCGGTGCAGTATCTCTACCAGGTCGGCCTGTGCCGCAGCCGATAGGATATATTGCTTTATCCCTCGTTGGCAAAGCGTATCTAATACGGCCAGCGCATCGGGATTCAACCGAATATGGTCTTTATGTGTTTGATACAAAGTATGGTATTCGGCAGCAATCGTTTCGAGCGATTCTTTCCGGAAATCAAACCCTATCGCTTCTTGAAAGGTTTGCACCGGAAAGCAGAACAATTCTTTGTAGGCTCCCAGGCTAAGGGGAATTAAGCCTCTATTGAGCAGCATTTTATTGATAACCTTTACATTTACTTCCACATCATCCAAAAGGGTTCCGTTCCAATCCCAAATTATCGCTTTTAGTTTGTTCGGCTCGAACCGAGGGCATCTTATTCGTTCCATTCGTAATCTTTAAAATTGCACTTTCAACGCTATATTTCGGCTAATATACATTCTTCGGATAGAATTTCATCAGGTCTTTTTGTTAAAGGTTGTCTTTTCGGCAGGGATCGCTTTCTCAACCGGCCCCTTCCCGGGCCGATTTATACGCCCTCTATCTTCTCCTTTATTCAGTTCATTTTGCTATAAATATAGCCTTAAAAAAGAAATCCCCGATAATTTTCATTATCGAGGATCTTCCTTCATTTTGAAGTGAACCGCCTGGGGTTCGAACCCAGGACCCCATCCTTAAAAGGGATGTGCTCTACCTGCTGAGCTAGCGATTCATCCGGTGCGTTACTTCTGTAATGCGGGTGCAAAGGTAAGGCTTTTTTTTATA